>JAAZNS010000160.1 GCA_012798185.1 Chloroflexota bacterium
ATATAAATAGCAGGTCCTGCGCCCAAACGCGTGTTATAAATCGAATTATCTTCCATTGCCCGGTTATCGGCTTCCCATACTGGCAGGTCACGCGCCGGGGTGCAATCCAAAACAATAGCCAATTGAGGGTTTAAGGTATATGCAGCCACATGAGCTCCGCGCAATCCAACTTCTTCCTGCACGGTGAAAGCAGCCAGCAAGTCAATATGCGGAGGCGCATGTTTGATCAATTCGATTAAAGTGACTACCCCTAAGCGGTCATCAAGGGCTTTGGTTCGCAAGCTAGGACCCTGACGGATAAACTGCGGAGCAAAAGTTGCCCAATCTCCAACCTTTACTTTCTTATGATTTCCCGGACCGATATCGATGCGTAAATCTTCCAGAGTAAAATCCCGTTTGCCTTCTTCGCGGGTTGTCAAATGAACAGGCTTCGCTCCAATAACTCCCGGGACATGCTCTTTTCCAATGACAATTTGCTTTCCTGCCAGGTAACGCATATCGATGCCGCCTACAATTTCAAAGCGGTAAAATCCAGAATCTTTATCCTCTTCATGGGTGAGCATGAATCCAACTTCATCCATATGTGCTGCAACCATAGCCCGCAGCCGGTTCTTCCCTGTCCCATGTTTTACCGCGAGAATATTGCCCATGGCATCAACGCGAATATCCTCCACGAGAGGGCGTATCTGTTCAAGAACAATCGATCGAACCTCACCCTCATTTCCTGATACAGCACATGCGTTACATAGTCTCTCAAGCAGTCTAATTTGTTGAGTACCAATTCCGTAAGTTTTCAAAGGTAAATTCGCCTTATTATTCATCCCATTTTATCTTCTTCAAAAATTCCATATCCAACCGAGAAGCAAATTCAGCCATCAATCTGCCAGTGCGGGTAATGTCTTTAAGAGAAACCATCTCTACCGGCGTGTGCATATAGCGCAGAGGAATACTTATGATCATCGTTGGAACTCCTTCAGCAGTCGTTTGCAGCGTATCAGCGTCGGTTGCCGAAAGCCGTGGTATTACTTCTACTGCATGAGGAATTTCCAATTCATCGGCAAGTTTTTTAAACTGCTCATATAAAAATGGATGGACTGTAGGTCCCCATCCTAAGGTAATCCCTTTCCCTATTGGGAAAGTTTTATGAGCAGGACTGCCTGGGCTGCTGCCAAAGGTAACATCAACAATAATCGCCAAGGATGGACGCAATTGAAAGCCGGAAGTCAATGCCCCTCCCAGAGTTTCTTCCTCTTGCACCGAAGCCACAGCCCAGAAATCCCATTGTAATTGCCGGTTTTTTAGCTCTTGTAAACAATAGGTAATTGCAGCCAGCGATACACGGTTATCCATGGCATGTCCAACAAGGGTATCCTCTGAAAAATCAACCGGAGATTGGGCAAAACTAATCCGGTCGCCAACTTTTACTAACCGATGCACTTGATATGCGTCTAAGCCGGTATCTACTAATAAATATTGCAGAGGTAAAGGACCCGATTGAACATCTGAGGGCAGCAATTGAACGGGGGGTTGAACAACCACGCCGGTAATTTCTTTTTTACCATGAATTATCACCGATTGCCCGGGCAGGATTCTTGGATCGATACCGCCGATTTCCGTAATCCGCAGGAATCCATTCGTAATTCCCGTCACCATTAATCCAATCTCATCCATATGGGCGGCAATAAGCATACTAGGGCGTGGCGCTTGCGCTGTTCCGCGTTTTAACGCATGGAGGCTGCCAATACGGCTGGTTTCGATTTCATCGCATAACGGCAGCCAGGCATTCTTTACTTCTTGACGGATGGATGACTCATAACCCGAAAGACCAGGGGTTGTTAAAAAAGTTTTCAAAAGAGGCAATAGTTCAATCATGAGAATTGTTAGCGATTAATAATTATTTTATGGGATAGATAAGAAATGCAATCACCTAAAAAACCATTCACGTCCCAGTTGGTGTTGCTTCTAATGTGACCGTTTCAGAAGGAACCGCAGTGGGCGAGAGGGTTTCACTGGGCGGTTTCGTTTCCGTCGGTGGTGGGGGAAGCGTATCCGTATAAGAAGGGCTTATGGTTGGCGTAGCCGTTGTTGTGCTTGAAGGCAGCGGCGTTTTGGAAAAAGTGGCAGTAGCTGATGCAGATGCCGTCGCTGTTCGGGTTGATGTCCCTGTCACGGTAGGCGTCAATGTCCAATCTGCGCCAAAAATCGTTGGGGTTAAGGTAGGTGATAACCAGGGTGTGAGTGTTGGCGTTTTGCTGGGTGTGTGGGTCATGGTTTGCGTGGGTGTTTTCGAATGCAACCGATCTACCCCTTGAGTGGCAATTATCAGCCCGAGACAATAACAAGGGAGAGTGGCTAAAATGATACTGACTAAAGTAAGACGAATTCGCCTGGTAAAGCTCGGGTCTCGATTCATGCTGCGTCCTTATTTGGATAGATGATAACACTTCGTTCAAAAGGTGGCAAGGCGAATAAAATATGGGAACGGCTCACCCAGGTTGGCTGAGCAGTCACAAAATATGGTAAAAATATCATTATGCAATGGATATTTATCTCACCTCATTTTGACGATGTAGCGCTTTCATGTGGAGGACTAGTTTGGGAGTTAACCGCTGCCGGAAACGAAGTGTCTATATGGACAATTTGCGGTGGTATTCCTTCTAACGCGGTACATTCTGCCATTGTCGATACCCTGCATGAACGCTGGAAATCAAACAATCAAGCAGCAATCATACGTCAGCAGGAAGATATCCGTTCTTGTCAAAATTTAAACGCGGACTATATGCATTTCGATCTTCTGGATTGTATCTATCGAGTCAATGAAGTGGGCAGCCCGCTGTATCCTTCCGAAGAATCTCTTTTTGGATCGATTCACCCCGCTGACTTGATATTGATCGATCATTTTGCTCATATATTAATCCATTCGATCCCTAAAAGTGCAAAAGTAGTATGCCCTCTGGCAATAGGAAATCATGTTGACCACCAATTGTCCAGACAAATCATCGAGAAAACGGGAAAGGCTGCCTGGTATTATGCAGATTTTCCTTATGTCATGAAAAATCCGGGGCTCCTGGAGGATGTAACAAACAAAGATTGGACCTCCAAGGCATTCAAGATATCCAGTCAGGGATATCAGGCGTGGCTTAACAGTGTTGTGGCACACAAATCCCAAATAAGCACTTTTTGGAAAAACAAACAAAAAATGAACCTTGATTTTCGTCAATATCTACATAAATTTGGCGGGATTCTATTATGGCGACCAAAACACAAATAGGAAACGAATCTTGCGTTTCAATATAGTTTATGTTAAAATGCCAGCGCGGCGATATAGGAAGCCTTTGTTTCCCATTACGCCGCATAGTATTTTGGATACACACCCCTTCTAGAACAATTAAATCCACTGGGAGGAGTGATATTAATGTCTCACTAGAGGAGGAAGGAATGCCCCCCTCATTTTTAACCCAAGAGGGCTATCAAAAGTTACAAAAAGAGCTTGAATATCTGCGTACGGTCAAGCGCCAAGAAGTTGCCAACCGCCTTCACGAAGCCATGGAAGGTGGGGAGCTTATTGAAGATGCCGAGTACGAAGCGGCGAAAAACGAACAGGCATTTGTGGAAGGCAGAATTCAAGAATTGGAAATTCTATTAGCCAACGCGCGGGTTATTGAAGGTACCGGGAAATCAGATACCGTTCAGATTGGCGCTAAAGTGACCATCCGGGAAGGCGATAATGAACCGGAAGAATACATTATCGTCGGACCTGCTGAAGCTAATCCCCGCAACGGAAAAGTATCCAACGAATCTCCCCTGGG
>JAAZNS010000161.1 GCA_012798185.1 Chloroflexota bacterium
CCCGTGCTATAAATGAATACATGGAGTGATGGCCGAGCGGACTAAGGCGACTGACTTGAAATCAGTTGTGGGTTTACCCCACCGTGGGTTCGAATCCCTCTCACTCCGCCTTGGGGAGGTGCCAGAGTGGTCGATTGGGGCCGCCTGCTAAGCGGTTGTCGGGGCATAAAACCTCGACCGCAGGTTCGAATCCTGTCCTCCCCGCCATATTTACGCTCATTTTTTTTATTTCGAGGAATACTTTTTCTATACGCTCAAGTGTGTTAAGTAGATTATTGTATTATAGTTCGCCTAAACGATGCCAATTGATATAAGCGCCGTCAGGATACAGAATCTTCTTATCAACCTTTACGGTCACGAAGCAGGCGGTAATCTTAATTCACGCCTGCAAGAAAAAATCTCCCAATTCAAGAAATTTCATCCAACAAACCAACACGCTGCGGGGGACCTGAATGAACGCGATGCTGTTCTCATCACTTATGCCGATCAGGTAACCGAAAGGGAAAAACCACCGTTACAATCTTTAACAGAATTCTGCCGAAAATATCTTTATGGAATCATCCCCGGCATTCATATTTTGCCTTTTTTTCCGTTTTCATCTGATGATGGTTTTTCTATTATCAATTATCGCCGAGTGGATGAGAAGCTGGGGAGCTGGCAGGATATCGCTTCGCTCACTGAAAATTTTTATCTTATGTTCGATGCCGTAATTAACCATGTTTCAGCCCAGAATCCCTGGTTTATCGGTTACCTCCAAGGGGAAGCCAAATACCGAGATTATTTTATCGAGGTTAAAAGTGAGTGCGATCTATCGCATGTGGTAAGGCCCCGCGCCTTACCACTGTTAACCGAATTTGAAACATCTTTGGGCACTAAAAAAATCTGGACGACCTTTAGCGCCGACCAAATCGATTTGAATTATCATAATCCCGAGGTGTTGCTGGAAATTCTGGATACCATCTTATTCTATGTATCGAAAGGTGTACGGTTTATTCGTCTGGATGCCATTGCCTATTTGTGGAAAGAAATTGGTACGACTTGCATTCATTTACCCCAAACTCATTGGATTGTACAAATTATACGCGCTATGTTGGATAGTGCAGCCCCGCAAGTTAAAATAATTACCGAGACCAATGTTGCCCATATGGAAAATATATCCTATTTTGGTGATGGCGAAAATGAATCTCACCTGGTTTATAATTTTGCTCTCCCACCTCTAGTGCTGCACAGCTTATTGACCGGAAATGCTGAAAAATTATCCCAATGGGCAGATCAAATTACCCTTCCGGCAAAAAATGTGACATTCTTCAACTTTCTTGCTTCCCACGATGGCATTGGGTTGAATCCGGTGCGCGGTATTCTGGATCACAATGATCTCGATGCTTTGGTAGAAAGAGCAATTGTTTCGGGCGGGGAAGTATCTTATAAACACAACCCTGATGGTACGCAAAGTCCTTATGAATTAAATATCAATTATTTCGATGCATTAAACAATCAAAGACAAGTTATGCCGCTGGAGCTGCAGGTAGAGAAGTTTATTACCGCTCATGCTATCATGCTTGCACTTAGAGGGGTTCCGGGAATATATTTCCATAGTATGTTTGGTTAACGCAGTTGGGCTGAAGGAATCAAACAATCTGGAATGAAACGCGCTATCAATCGTCAAAAATTTGATAGATGTGCATTAGAACAGGAACTACTTGACCATCATTCAATAAGGTGGCGTACATACTCTCGCCTGGGTTTACTATTCAAAACCCGCCATTTGTATGAAGAATTTTCCCCATATAGTGAACAAAAGGTTTTATTTCTCCATCCTGCTGTATTTTCGATTATTAGATTCCTAGAAAACGGAAGACGTCGAATTTTATGTCTGCATAATGTATCTAACCGTTATCAAGAAGCTGTGATTGATATCCCCCCATATCAAAAAAAACCGTTTTCAGGGATCAGGGAAATTATCAGCAGGCAGCTTCTGGTGCTAAATAAACGGTCAGCCGTGAGTTTAAAACCATATCAAACGAAATGGCTGTTGCTGGATGGATAAACATTTACGCTGAACCCCAAATCTTTTATGGATTTATTGGTATGAATTGAGAGGCGAAATATGGGAAAAAAAACCACCAGCCGGGATAGTCAAAGAATTGGGATTGTTTCTACCCGTTTTTTCGGTACCGACGGCGTTTCATTGGAAACCGAAAAATGGGCGACCGTACTCACGGGATTAGGTCATTCCTGTTTTTATTTTGCGGGCGATTCTGACCGGTTACCTGAACAAAACTTCATCGTTCCAGAAGCGTTATTTAAACACCCTGTTATCGATGAGATTTATGTCGCTTGTTTCGATAACCGTGTTCGCAAACCGGAAATTACGCATAAGATCCACCTTATCAAAGATTATCTAAAAGATCAGCTATATCAGTTTTTGAATAAATTTGATATCAGCCTGCTAATTATTGAAAACGCGTTAGCAATTCCTTTGAATTTACCGTTAGGATTGGCATTGACGGAGCTGATTATCGAGACGAGTATTCCAACAATTGCCCACCACCATGATTTTTTCTGGGAGAGAAAACGGTTTCTGGTTAATTGCGTGTGGGATTATCTCAATATGGCGTTCCCGCCTCATCTGCCGCCTGTTCATCATGTGGTGATAAATTCGTCGGCAGCCAATCAATTAGCACTGCGAACCGGGATTTCCAGCACATTGATCCCCAATGTAATGGATTTCGACCATCCTCCCAAACTGCCGGATGAATACACTCAGGATATCCGCCATTCACTGGGGGTGCTGCCGCATGAGAAGTTGCTGCTTCAGCCGACGCGGGTAGTACCGCGCAAAGGAATAGAACATGCCATCGAAATTGTCAACCGTTTAAAAATTCCTTCAAGGCTGGTAATTTCTCACGCTTCGGGAGATGAAGGTTATTCGTACGAGAATCACCTGCGTGATTATGCTGAATTGCTTTCCGTGCCGGTGAATTTTGTGTGCGATGTTATCAAAGCTCGGCGTGGTGTGTTACCTGATGGACGGAAAATTTATACCTTATGGGACCTGTACCCCTATGCCGATCTGGTAACATATCCTTCAGATATCGAAG
>JAAZNS010000015.1 GCA_012798185.1 Chloroflexota bacterium
ATCTTCGGCAATATCTTGTTAACACTTTCCGAGGGATTGATTCTTGGGTCGGTGTTTTATTTCTTCTTTCCCGCATTTGTGAATCATTCTTTTCTCATCGCATTACTTGCCGGGATTGCTTTCGGGACTGTAGGCGAGGTTATTTTGCTCGCAATTCTAAAAGAATTTGGGCTGGAAAAAACCCAATTTGGACAATTGGCATTGGGTATCGGCGTTTTTGATGATATTTTCGAGATAGCTACCCTGGCACTGATCGTGGCTTTACCTTCATTTATGAAAAACGGTGCGACCAACGAGAGCTGGCGTACTTCACTACATATTATCTTGATCCTTGGCTCGATCATTTTGGCTGCGTTTATCTTTACAAAAGTTGGGTCCTTTCTCAAAGGCTTATTAGGAAAATTAAAACCGCATGAATTCACAGCACCATTCATCATTTTCCTGATTATTTTTTCTTTCTTCTATTTCAGTTCCAGAGACATTGAAAGCATGAGCGTGATCGCGGCTATTTTCAGCGGGATTGCAGTACAGGGATTTCTACCCGAGAATATTGTGGATCATTACAGAAAACCTATTTACTTTATCGGCAACATGTTTCTAGGACCATTTTTCTTTCTCAGCCTGGGAAATAAAATTTCTTTCGGTTCTCTGCTTGAATATCCAGGTTTAATTTTGACTATCATCGTTATCGCTGTCGGTGTGCGGGTTACTGTTTCTTACCTGCTTTTCAATAAAATTCTTGGTAAAAAGCAAGCTGCAATTCTAGGCGTTGGACTGTGCGCCAAATTCAGCACTAGCGTCATCAGCGAGAACCTTTTATTTACTTCGGGTCTAATTACTGCTCCCCTGTATTCTGCCATCATGGCTGCATTTATATTATTGAAACCAGTGATTATCGGGGTTTTTTCAAGCAGCGTTTCCAGCATAAAAGAGCAAATTCATTAGTGTTCACTAACCAAATTTGGAAGAAAATAAAAGAATAAAAATGAATATTCTATACATTTCGGGAAGCCCGAGAACCGACAGTAACACGGACATTCTGCTTAATACCACATTGTCAATAACAGGCGGACAATTTTTAAAGTTGTCCAACTTTAATATTAAACCATGCGTTTCCTGCAAGAAATGTTTAACGAAAAATTCCTGTGTTCTACTTGATGATATGACAAACCAAATCATCCCTTTGCTTTTAAACTGCGATGGTATCGTGCTTGGCAGTCCGGTCTATTTTAATAATGTTTCTTCTCAGTTAAAAGCATTTATGGATAGAACCTGGTGCCTGAAAGATAAATTGAGGAATAAAATCGGTGCGGCAATTGTAGTAGGAAGGGGATACGGGATTGAAGGAGCTATCACAGCTATCAACGCATTTTTTCTAAAACATGAAATCATTGTGGCCAATCGGGGAGTGAGCGGTATTGCATTTGAAAGTGGGGAAATCACGCAGAACCAAAAAACGATTGAAGCGGCTAAACAGCTTGGTTCAAGGATTATTGAAATGGTCAACCTGTTTAATTACTTCATAAATAGAGAATTTAATGAAACCTAGTATTTCTGCGTTTTTTATGAGGAGTTGCGCTTATCAAAGAGCAAGTCTTGTAGATTGAGATATCCAGGTCTATCATTAAGATTGTAAGATGGATGAAAAATTAATTGCTTCAAGTAGATGAGAAAGGAAATGAAAATGGGACCCATTCCAAGTGAGATAAAAGTAGTTGTCAGGGGACAAAGCGAGAATGAAACCCGTTTAAATTTGACAGCGGGTCAGTTCAGTTCAGTCATTGATGAGCCGCGCAGTTTAGGGGGAACTGATGCGGGTCCTTCGCCAATTCAGGTTTTATTAATGGCACTGGCAGGTTGTATTAATGTAACCGGTCATGTGATTGCGAAAGAAAAGGGTTTGCAGTTGAATGGGATGCAAATAACCATTGAGGGCGTCATGAATCCAGCCGCATTCTATGGAATATCGAATGAAGACCGGGTTGGTTTTAAACAAATTACAGTAATGGTAAACCCTGATTTCACCCAAGCAACCGAACAAGACATTGAAGCCTGGCTGAAAGAAACTGAAGAGCGCTGTCCGGTAACAGATAATATCAAGTCCGATACCAATATCACGGTAAAAATTCAAACAACAATTTAATAAAAAGGAAAATTGAAATGAAGATTGCAGCAGTATCAGAAGATGGCATCACGATCAGCCAGCATTTTGGCCGTGCACCATTTTACATGATCGTAACCATTGAGGATGGAAAAATTGTTTCGCATGAAAAACGAGAAAAAATGGGGCACTACCAATTCAGCGGAGACGCCCATGAAGAATCGCACGATAACGACCCGCGCGGACATGGGTTCAATCCAGCCGCTCAAAATCGGCACGCAATGATGGCAACGGTGATCAACGATTGCCAGGTTTTACTGGCCGGCGGCATGGGAGCCGGCGCCTATGAATCCATGAAACAGGCAGGCATCCAAACCTATATTACCGATGTTGCCAATATCGACGATGCCGTAGAGGCTTATATCAATGGCACATTAGTGGACCATGCGGAAAAATTGCATTAAATAGAAAAGGAGTAAATAATGGAAACAAAGGAGTTATGGCACGGAATTCCAAGAAAAGAAATTCCGTGGTTTCCGACTATTGATGCAGATGCTTGCATCGGTTGCACG
Organism: Chloroflexota bacterium; assembly: GCA_012798185.1. Lineage (GTDB taxonomy): Bacteria > Chloroflexota > Anaerolineae > Anaerolineales > UBA4823 > JAAZNS01. The sequence goes on from JAAZNS010000015.1 coordinate 2,674, forward strand.
CTTTGTTTTCTTACCTGTGGACGTAACGTATATGAAATGCAGGGCAACAAATCTGTTGCGGTGAAACCCTATAGCTGCATGGTGGGGTGTTCAACATGCAGCATGGTATGCCCCACGCAGGCGATTTCTTTCCCTGACCGCGAACTAATTAATAAATTGGAGCGCGAACACAAAATCTTTGGGATTGTCCGCAAAGAATCCGCTGAAAAGAAGGCGAAGCTGGATGCTGCAAAAGCCCGCGCGGTTGCAGAAGATGAGGTTGCCAAGATTACCTCGCGAACTCGCTTTGAGATAGCCGGTGAATTCGGCGAAAAGCGATTTTTGGTACAAATGGAAGAATTGGTCAAGGATTATCCCTTTGATTTCATCAATGTGAATCTCAGTGTGCCAACTGTCAAAGGCGCGTTTGAGAATACCCCGTCTTTTATGACTTTTGAAGTGACATCCACCGAGCAGGCAGATATTCAAGAATTCCTACCCCTGGTACGCGATTTGATTAGACGCAATGGGTTAATTTTGAGCAGCGAAAACAAATTATGATAAACCTCCGCATGCAAGGATAATTCTGAATATCGGATGGCCAATGAAGTTGGAGGATCTACCAATACAATAACTGAAATTACAGAAGGCCATAATTTGCATATATGGATAACAAGTCCGCTACTTGCTCCATTATGTGTCCATGTATTTTACCTGACCAGCCACCAAGCCAGCGCGGAAGGATCATGCAAAAGCTGAAAAAACCCAAATTCCTTGCGCTTCAATTTAAATTGATTGCTTAACTATGAGGTTGTGAAATTAGATATTGCGCCATTGTTATTGACAAACACAAAAAACGATATATAATTCAACGCGTATTGAAGTAATATGCAAAAAGATTATGGAAATTAACGGGCTCATCAATTGTATTAAAGTTCTTGCCGATCCTACACGGATGAAGTTGCTGGATTTGATCAAACATGGAACGCAATGCAATTGTGAATTTTCCGATGCGCTGGAATTGCCGCCAAACCTTATTTCCCATCACCTTCGTATATTAAGGAAGTGCGGCTTGGTAGAAACGGAAAAGGATCCACTGGATGCCCGCTGGGTATACTACAATATTAACAAAAAGACATTTATCGAGTTAAGGGAATTTCTTTACGAGTTTCTTGATCCGGCTGAGATACAGCCCAGAGCTCTCTCGTGCGGCCCATCAAGTTCTCTTTTAGCCATGGCTGAAAAATTTTCCAACATAAAAAAATAATAATTGAAAGGCAACATTCATGATTCAAACAAGTACTTTGGATAATCAAATTTTAAGAGATAATTCAAACATAATTGAAATATATGATCCGCCCATGTGCTGCCCGACCGGATTATGCGGACCGGTTTTGGATCAGACTTTATTGGATGTAAACGAGATGATTCTTGCTTTGCAGACCAGTGGCATCACTGTCACACGTTACCAAATGGCCAGCAACCCAAACGCTTTTCTCAACAATCCCGGCGTGATGGACCTGGTAAAGAAGAATCAAATTGCGGCATTGCCTATCACAGTAGTTAATGGCAAGCTGATCAAATCAGGGGCGTACCCCACGATGTCAGAAGTAGAAAAAGCGCTGAACACAAAGGAATTTTAGTCAATGAACACACCAACCAATACAAAGTACATGTTTTATTCAGGCAAAGGTGGGGTTGGGAAAACCAGCATGGCCTGCGTGACCGCCGTAAATTTGGCTGATCAGGGCAAACGCACGCTGATCGTCACCACAGATCCCGCCTCCAACCTGGCAGATGTTTTTGAACAGGAGATCGGGCACGAGATCAGATCCATCTCCGGTATGGAAAATCTATGGGCGATGGAAATTGATCCGGATATTGCTACGACCGAGTATATTGATCGCGCGATGGCGCCCATCCGTGCTGCATTCCCTCCGCAGATTGTTGAAGTGATGGAAGAGCAGATGAGCGGTCCTTGCACTGCCGAAGTTGCCGCGTTTGACCGCTTTACCGATTTTTTGGATACCGATGCAGAGAAGCGGCAAGAATTCGATGTGGTCATCTTTGATACCGCACCAACCGGCCATACGATCCGGCTGCTGGAATTGCCCATGGAGTGGAGCGAAT
>JAAZNS010000162.1 GCA_012798185.1 Chloroflexota bacterium
ATTAGATTGGTTTATTGAAGATATTTTTCCACAATAATCCCCAGCCGCTGCCGGGTTTCGGGGGAAATGGCACGAGTATCGGTAATGATGGCATTTTTTATCGCGCAGCCGCATTGGCAGCAGCGTTCGCTGCGATATTGTTTTACCAGGTTGTGAATTCCTTGTTGGGCAATCGAGGCATTCCGATGGAGGGTTTCAACAACCATTTCCACGGTTACGGGTTTTTCGCTGATATGCCAGACATCATAATCGGTGATATGGCCGATCACAGTGTAGCAGAGTTCCGCTTCGCGCGCCAAAAAAGCTTCTGGCGAGGTGGTCATGCCGATAAGCGACATTCCCCATGAACGGAAGACATTCGATTCGGCGCGTGTAGAAAACCGAGGACCTTCAATGGTGAGTAATGCACCACCGCGGTGGGTGACAGCACCCGTTTGCTGAATTGCTTGAAAAACCTGTTCAGAAAGGTCTTCACAGAACGGATCAGCAATGCTGATGTGAGCCACCAGTGAATCTTGAAAGAATGTCCGTTCCCGGTTGCGCGTAAAATCGAAAAGTTGATCTGGAATGATGATATCGCCAGGAGCGTAATCTTCCCGCAACGAGCCGCAGGCGCTGATGCCAACAACTCTTTCGACCCCAAGCATTTTTAAGGCATAAATATTGGCGCGAAAATTGATCTCGCTGGGTGAGATATGATGCCCGATGCCATGACGGGCTAAAAACGCTACTTTCCTGCCTTCCAGATTCCCAACGATAATGGGGGCGCTGGGCTTTCCAAAGGGAGTGTTGAGATCATGCTCCTGAATATTATCCAAACCGGGCATATTGTATAAACCGGAACCGCCGATGATAGCTAATAATGGTTTGTCTGACATGCTGCACTCTTCCTTTTAGCGTATTTTTTTATGGTTCTACTCAATTAGTCTGGGTAGATTTCTGAATTTGAGGTGTTTACGAGTGTATAGCACCCGCAACCACCTTACGATAGAGGTTTTTTCACCATTGCCTAAGCGTTGATATTATAGATTATCGCATATTGTGATGACCATCATCACCTGCCCGCATTGAAGCTCATCGGCAGAGGTGATGACCATTGCATCATTAACCGGTAATTGGTTGAGAAATGTGCCGTTGGTCGAATGTAAATCTTCTACCCACCATTGTCCCTGTCGATAAATCAGACGGGCATGTTCGGCTGATACGGTATGATCGTCCAGGCAAAAGTCACAAGACAGGTTTCTCCCCAGGGTAATTTCCGGAATGGTGAAAGTTTGATTGGCAGAATGTACTTCGCATTCGTATTTCAAGGTGATTGGCGGGATTCGGTAAGAATCGATAGTTTTGCTTTCGCTTTTTAAATTATGCCAAAGCGTAAAAATGATCCATCCAAGAAAGATATATAAACTGAGTGTAAATGCAAACCGAAGGATCAGTAATATGACGCCGCTCATTAATACACCTATCAGGAGATTGAAGGAGAATCGGTTAATATTTGATCGG
>JAAZNS010000163.1 GCA_012798185.1 Chloroflexota bacterium
GCAATAGGATGGAAATTTTTATTCAAGTCACCCAATTGCACCAGAGCGGGTTCCCCGGCAGATACAATGAAGTGTTGTGAATCGGGTGCCCAGCCGTAAAACGCAATAAATGGGTTGCTCATTAATATCGTGTCATTCGTCCCGTCGGCATTGGCAAGATGGAGATCGAGCTGAATCTGACCGGAGGCATTTGATTCACTGGTGTAAATCACATGTGAGAAATCTGGGGAAAAAGCATTCTCAATGCCGCCAAAGGGTGCTGCCATAATACTACCAATTTGAGAGGCGCTGTTTCCATCAGTTGGTATTGACCATAAGGTGGTTGCCTCCCGCGGTATGCCCAATGGATCAGCGGGAGGAATGGCTACCCTAAGGGATTTCGAATCTGCCGACCAAATTGGCAGCGCGTAATAGATATATTCGCTATAGGTGGAAACCATTGAGTAAGAAAGCATTTGCCGCCGATTACTTCCATCGGTATTAATCAAGGATATTGAAGTGGGCGTGATCACCGTAATTTGTTGACCATCTGGTGAATATACAAATTCCCCACACTGACCCCTAGGCAGCAGAGTTAGCTTTTCATTCGTATCGGTGTTCACCAATCTAAGATCATCGAATAATGCTAATCCAGGTTCTTCGAAGGTCATACGGGTATTAAAAGCGAGGATATGTGTATTGGGGATAAAATCAAAATGATAAGGTACCAGCGATTTTGCGTTTTCTAACCATTTTTCTCTTTCGAAGTTGTTGAATTCGTCCACGCTAATCAATAGATGTTGTTCTTTTGAATCGGTATTTACCGACCATAATTCAGAATGGTAATCATCGACCCTTTTTTCATACGCAATTGTTTTACTGTCTGAGGATAATGCCAGTCGCACCACACCTCCCGAATCCATTAGGGGATTTGCTGGTTCATTTCCTTGGGTAAACCAAATATTACCATTTTTTATATACGCTATTGATAGTACTGCCTCTTCCTTTAAAGTTGGTTGAGGTTCGGATATCGATGGGGGATTGATGGTTTTTGTGGTCACCGGTAACATAGGCGTAATGATTATTGGAGAAACTGGAGATGGAGAAGACCCTATTGGTTTTTTTTCGCCACAAGAGACCGTAACCAGCAAAATCATGAAGGTTATTATTATGATTATTGTGTTGTGGATTTTTTTCATATTTTCTAAAGGTGCAATTATTGATCCATGTATCTTGAATCGTCGATTTCTTTTAATAAAGCTTCTTCAGGCGGATGTATTGATAACCTAGTATCATTCTGGGATTTTGCGTTTTCTAAGGCAGCCTCTAATTCTGCTTTTCCCGCCGGACGTACAATAATCCATTTTCTGCAATAAGGACAGGGTAATAATGACCCAGCTACAAGGTTGATCTTGAATAGAGGAATACTGAAGGGAAGATGACACTTAGGACAAATTGCCCCGCCTAATATACCAAACCGGTCGGGCAATACGATCTTTTGGGATTTTCCCCGTTGAAAAATAAAAGTCAAGCCATAAGAAATCAAGATTCCAGCTAAGGTTAAACCAATGATTGGGATCGCAATTTTCAGTGCCGATTGCCAGCCTTCATCAGCGCTGACAAACTTAACAATGATCTCGTTCGATTTGATTTCTTCGCCAGCTTGGTTATACCCGATGGCGAATAGTGTATGTGCGGAAAGAGAATAATTACCGGTATTGAATTGGAATCGGAAAGGGGGTTGATTATCTTCCCCCACTGCAATATCATCGATGAAAAAAACGACTTTTTGAAGATTAGCAGTGCCGGAAATTTTCATCGTAAATGTTCCCTGAATTTCCCCCGTTCCCGATGAATAACCAAAATCTCTTGCCAGCGATAAAGTGAGGTCATTGTTATTTTGGGCAAGAACAATGCTGCTGTATGGAGAAATATATGGGACAACTGCAGACAAAGCGCCTAATAATAAAGCGAGAAACAATATTTTCTTACTAAGATATCGATTATTTGTCATTTTGTTATTTTTTAAATAATAAAATTTGTAATTACTCAGTCAGGTTAGGATAGTATCATTATTTGTATATTTTGGATAATTCTGCGATAACCCAAGCGGTTATCAAAAATTATATTGATTTCCAACGGGTTAATATAGTCTCCCGTTGGAAAAGATGAACAGCGAGGTATATCGCAACAATATCTAGAAATACTAAAAGCCCGATCATAAGCAATATAACCATTTTATTGATAAAAATCAAACCGGCAATCTGCCCGAAAAATAATGCTAACAACGGAAGAATCACTACCGTTGAAAGCTGCTCTGCAACGCGGGGGTCATTCACTCTGGAAGATACCATTAGGCTGAAATTCACCGAAAGGACAGCCATCAGAGGGCTGGCAATGAAGATTGCCAATAACCATTTACTATCGAGCAATGCGCTTGCCACATGGGAATTTTGTGCCAGAATAACTACACCAATGGCAAAGATAATAAAACTTACCCAGGTTGCCAAGACGGCAGGGATCACGGCTGCCAGGTTTTTACCGAGTAGAAGCTCGACGGTAGTGATAGGCGTTGCTAATAGAGGTTCCAGGCTGCGCTGAGTTTTCTCACCCACGATGGAATATGCAGCGATATTAACAGGGATTATTAGCGGCATCATCATAAATAAAATTATGAATTGATTGACTAAATAAACCTGAAAACATTCCCCTCCCGTCAGTTCCTGCGGGCATAATTTCATCAACTGGGCGGGCATGTCACTGCTGTACTCGGACATACCGGCGTTTCGTGTTGTGTATAGAATGATGAGAGGCAGCGCAGTAAATAGCAGAGGCATAAAAATAATCGTCATTACCACCATTCGGTTGATGAATACTTCTGACCATTCTTTTCGGATTATTGTGATAACTTTTTTCATATAATATTAGTAAATATCTAATCTATAATCGTGAGTAGTGATTCGAGAACAGTGTAGTAGTTAGTGAAGGATTCATGGATACTATTTTCGGCGAGTTGTTGCTTAGTAGAGACTTCCAAAAAATAAATAGTACTCTTGCTTTCCTCATATGGATTTTTTATTCCTGTTCAGAAGATTTTTGGTTGATGAGCTGTAGATATACATCTTCAAGTGAATGGCGCAATTCGCCGACAAATTGAATATCTGCACTGTTTTCAACTAAAGCGCGGATAATGAGTGGATTGATTTTCTCAGGATCTTCAAGTGAGATAACCAATTTATTATCGACCGGCTTGATATTTTTAATACCAGAAATGGATTGTAGCGATTGTGCCAGATGGGGCGGGTTTTCACGCAAATGAATTACTATTTTTCTGCCAAAAACGGTTGCCCTTAAATTGGCAGGCGTGTCGACTGTGAGCAGGTATGATTTGAAGAGTGCGATTCGATCACATAACCGGTCGGCTTCGTCGAGATTATGTGTACACAAGAAGATCGTTCTGCCTTCCTGGCGTAAACCGGCGATGAAATCTCTTACAAGGCGGGCGGCTTCGGGATCCAGGGCAGAAGTCGGCTCATCCAAAAATACGATTTTTGGTTCATGGATTAGGGCGCGGGCAATGGCTAATTTTTGCTTCATCCCTTTGGAAAATGTGGCAGCAGGATCGCGGCGCTGGTCCCATAAACCGAGCAACCGCAGATATTTCTCGATCTGTTCCTGGGGATTTTTAATTTCGTATAACGATGCGAAAATCTCCAAGTTTCTTTCGGCGCTTAAATTTTCATAGAGCCCAGGGGTTTCGGTAAGGATACCTGTTATTTTTCGGATTTGCATGGCATGAGATCTAACATCCAAACCATTGACTTTTGCACTTCCGCTGGTGGGGGAAATCAAACAGGTCAACATGCGCACCGTGGTAGTTTTACCCGCCCCATTTGGTCCTAAAAATCCAAAGACTTCCCCTTCTTTAACATGCAGATTCAAACGGTCAACTGCTATTTTCTCAGCAAATTTTTTAGTCAAATTCTCAGTAGTTATCATAGATTTATTATTGATTGTAACGGCTGTTTTCAATATTTTCCGTTGAATCATCGAGCGGATTGATTTTCAACGGGCCAAGGGGAATAAGAGGTGTTGTTGATTGAATGGGTTCTTCCCCGCTTCGCAAGGCAAAAATGATCATCACGCTGATTATCGCGCCAGCCCCTAGAATTCCTTCGGTGATGTAGGGTCCCCATGTAGAATTAGCGATAACAGCAACCGCATTAATAACAGCATGCCAGCCGATTGCGAACCATACCCAGCGGAATTGCTTTCGGGTGAACACCTGTAGCACCATCACCGAGTTGGCGATATGCAAGCATAAAGCAAAAGCACGTTCGACAGCACCTAATAAAGTTTCATACCAGGGCACCGACCAATATGACTGGATCTGCAACTGGGCATTAGCAACTTGCTCGGCTGGAACAAAGGTGCTGATATCTACGTTTCGATAAGCAACCATTTGGAAAAATGCAAGTAAAACTAAAATTCCTAATACAATAGCCTCAATGCCTCCATGCCCTGAGCCTGCCAATAACGCCTTGCTCCAGGTTCGAGCATCTTTTACCCACCAGCGATACATGAAATACCGGGCGAATTCTTCCCAAATTCCAGAACTTAACCCTAATAAAATTGCATTTACATACAATAAACCAGTTTCTGGAGGGGCGGGAAGATAGCTGTGTTTTGATAACCAGGTGATTCCGTAATTGAAGGGGATATGTCCTGCCTGGGAAAGAATAAAGGTGGCTGCGCCGATCCACCATAAGCGCCAACTCAATTGGAATTTACGGGAGATGATTATTCCGAAGCCAATGCCAATTGTGATCATTAAAACACCATTCGCGATACGGGTGAGATAGAGTAAGATATCCATACTAACGTCCTGTATAAAAATCAGAGTAGCATTGTGTGATTGTATTATTGTATCATTGTTATAATTGTATGCTGATTGTGGATTCCTGTCAAGTCATTTTTCCAGAGAAAATGATACCCCATTCTGTATCGGTTTTTCGACTTTCAGGTTTCACGAATCGTGAATACCGGTGCGCAGATGTCGATTGTACAACGTAAAATCGAAATTAATAAAAAGCAGGTATTTCCATCAATCCCTAAATTGTTGCAAAATATCATAGAGAAAGAATAATACTAAATTTTTTAATGAAGGTTGGTTTACAGTGTATAATGTATTCAAATCTTTACGACATTTCTGATATATATTGGTTGATTTGAGGGAGAAAACCACGTATGCAAAAAGAAGAATATCTTGATTTGTTTTATCAGATGGTATTAATCCGCCGGGTTGAGGAAATCGCAGCACAGCTTTATCAACAAGGAAAAATCGGCGGATTTTTACATCTATATATCGGGCAGGAAGCTGTAAGCACCGGGTTGATCTCGGTACGAGAATCACAAGACCGGGTGATTACTGCTTACCGTGATCATGGTGTGGCAATCAATTGCGGAATTTCTGCCAGGGAAGTACTGGCAGAATTACTGGGTAAGGCAACCGGCATATCCAAAGGGAAGGGCGGATCCATGCACATGGCGGATGTGAGCAAGAATTTTTGGGGCGGGCATGCAATAGTAGGAGCTCATCTTCCAATCGCATCTGGTTTAGCGTTAGGAGATTTATATCAGGGTAATAATGCAGTAACCATTTGTATGTTTGGTGAAGGCGCAACCAATATCGGCTATTTTCATGAGGCGTTGAATCTATCCAAGGTTTGGAATCTTCCGGTTTTATGGGTGTGCGAGAATAACCAATACGGTATGGGCACTTCCGTTGACCGGGCTTCGGCGGTTTCAGAAATTCGCCAAAAAGCATTGGGATATAACGTTCCCAATGACAGAATAGATGGTATGGATATTATGGTGGTGCGCCAGGCTGCAATGGATGCGATTCAAAAAGTGCGGGCTGGCGAAGGGCCATATCTGCTGGAAGCAGTGACATACCGTTACCGCGGCCATTCTATGGGCGACCCGGAACGTTACCGCAAAGCAGAAGAAGTGAAAAAATGGGAAGAAAACGATCCCATCGGCATCTATCATCGGTATCTTATGGATCATCAACTTGCTGATCAAACAGAATTGGATGAAATCGAAAAACAAGTAGATACCGAAGTGCAGGATGCGGTTCAGTTTGCCGAAAGCAGCCCCGAGCCGCAAGGGCAGGCATTATTCGAAAATATTTATGTTGAAGATTGAGGGTGATATGGCCAGGATAACAATGCGAGAGGCAATCTCACAAGCTTTATGGGAAGAAATGGAACGCGATCCCGATGTCTTCATCCTTGGTGAGGAAGTGGGGGTATGGGGGGGAACATATGCAGTAACCAAGGGTTTTTACGATCATTTTGGCGCAGAGCGTGTGCGTGATACACCGATTTCCGAAGCAGCCATTGTTGGAGCTGCGATCGGAGCAGCACTGACCGGGTTGCGCCCAGTTGCCGAATTGATGACCATTAACTTTGCATTTTCAGCTATGGATCATATTGTTAATGAGGCAGCCAAACTGCATTATATGTTTGGCGGACAATTTATTCTGCCCTTAGTGATCCGTACGGTGGGCGGCGGTGGACGGCAGCTGGCTGCTACCCATTCGCAAACCCCCGATGCTGTCTTTGCTCACTTTCCCGGGTTGAAAGTGATTGCGCCGGGCACCCCCGCTGATGCCAAAGGTTTGCTAAAAGCTGCCATACGTTCTGATGACCCTATCTTATACATCGAACATGCCACCCTATATCAGAGCCGCGGTGAGGTGCCGGAGGGTGATTACACCATCCCTATCGGTAAATCAAACATCCACCGCCCTGGAAAGGATGTCACGATCGTTACATAAAGCAAGATGCTGGAAATCTCGACCAAGGCAGCTGAGCTATTATATAAGGAAGGCATTCAAGCAGAAATCATCGATTTACGTTCTTTACGCCCGCTGGATATGGAGCCGGTAATCATGTCTTTCAAAAAAACCAACCGAGCAGTGATTGTGGAAGAAGGATGGCGGTCTTACGGTGTAGGTGCGGAGGTGGCTGCACGCCTTTATGAGCAGGCTTTTGATTATGTGGATGCACCCATCCGCCGGGTAGCGCAAAAGGAAGTGCCTTTACCTTATAACCGCACCCTGGAACAGATGGCGCTGCCCCAGGTGGAAGATGTCATTACGGCTGTTAAGGAGGTGTTGAATGGCTGAAATTGTCACCATGCCTAAATTGGGTTTCGATATGGCTGAAGGCACCCTGGTACGCTGGGTGATCAATGAGGGCGAACAGGTGGAAAAGGGAATGGTGCTGGCTGAAATCGAGACCGATAAAGCTACCGTTGAAGTTGAATCCAATGCCTCAGGGGTTATGTTGCAGCATCTGGTCAAACCGGGTGACATTGCCCCAGTAAATGCACCTATTGCGGTGATCGGTGCGGCAGGAGAACCAGTGGATTTGTCTCTAATTTCAGCCGTGGCACCTTCAATCGAGCAGGGCAAAAAAGCATCTGAGAAAATATCGCCTGAAGAAGAAAAAGCACAGAAAGTCGTGATGGAAAGCGCTAAAACGGAAGAGCCGCTGGAAGAACTGGGACGCCTTCCTCAAGGTGTTAGAGCTACTCCCCTGGCTCGGCGTATTGCCGAGGAGCGCGGCATTGACCTAAAATTGGTTAAAGGGAGCGGACCACAAGGGCGCATCCTTAAAATCGATGTGGAAGCCTATCAGCCAGAGGAGAGAGAAGCGGAAGAGCGCGTGAGTAAGACCCAGCCGATCCGCGTGCGCGAAAAACAGGCAGATCAAACCATTCCGCTCAGCCGCTTGCGGGCAGCCATCGGTAGACGCATGCAAGAATCGTTCCGACAATCACCACATTTCTTTGTAACCCACGATTACGATGCTGCGCCGCTTATGGGGCTGCGCCAGCAATATAACTCCCTGGTTGCGGAAAATGAGAAGGTTTCGGTGAATGATTTCATCATTAAGGCAGTGGCGCTGACACTACGCCAGTTCCCCAATTTGAATGCCAGCCTGGATGAAGAAAAACAGCTGGTTATCCAGCATGGCGCGGTGAATATTGGCGTGGCGGTGGCGGTGGAAAATGGCTTGTTGACTGTGGTGTGCCGTGATGCAGATCTCAAACCACTGGCGCAGATTGCAGCAGAAGTCAAGGGGATGGTCGAGCGCACCCGCCAGGGTAAAGTAAAGCCGGAGGATATCGAAGGCTCGACTTTCTCGGTGAGCAACCTGGGCATGTTCGAAGTCGACCAATTCACCGCTATTATCAACCCTCCTGAAGCAGCTATTCTGGCGGTGGGATCGGTGCGCGAAATGCCGGTGGTGGAAAACGGGCAGGTGAAAACCGGGCTGCGAATGAAAGCGACACTCTCGGTCGATCACCGGGTAAGCGATGGCGCTGAAGGCGCCCGCTTTATGCAAGCGTTGGCGCAATTTTTAGAAAAGCCACTGAGCATGTTTTTGTAAAATACCTATTAAAGGAAAGCTGGTAAACAGGAAATTGTTTTCAACCAGCGAAAACATGAGGGTTATTAAGCCCGGTATTGTAATAGGCGTGGAAGGTTTTTTTACATAACCTTAAAATAATGAGTATCGGATATCAATCAAATCATTGCGGGAGATGTTGGTATAAAATAATTCCTGTGAAGAAAGTTTATAAGAATAATTGGGTTTCTTTCATTGAATAAAAAAATCTATGTCATCTATCGCGTATAATATCGCATATTTGCAGGAAAGCCTTGGAGAACTAGAAGGCTATTTGCTTTCGGAAGAATTATTCGATCGATTGCATGCCAGAGCGCCTTGGGGTGAACCTCCCTTTGCCAGCCTGACGCTGGGGAATGTTCTATTAGCCAGGAAAGAATTACAATGCTATTCGCTGGACGACCGCCAGGTTTTGGTATTTGAAGAATTGAATACCCGCCTGGAAACTATACGCTCACGCTGGCGGGCTGCCTGGGAAAAAAAAGCCCGACGGGAATATCCATACCGTTTAAGACAATGGGCGCACTTTCTCGATGAGTACCGCCGCGGCCCGGAAAAACAGGCAGACCGCTACCCTTACGAAGTGCGCCAGAGGGTGATTTTATCGTTGCTGCAGGAGGATGCACAAGAGGCGGCAGTGGAGAATGAGCAGCAATTGTTTACCTTGGATGAATTGTTGAGGAGGGATTTTGTGGAAGGGGAGTTTGTGTGGGATGTAGGGATGGATGAAGGATTTCCAAGAGATGTATATTGGTATTTATGGGGGAGGGTGAGGTAGGGGCTATACTGGCAGCCCCTCCAGCTTCATGATTTTCAAGGCGTTCGTCGTCGGGCTGGCGCCGGGGCGGATGCGGTAATCGAACGCCATGCGCCCATCTTGAACATCATCACGGAAATGGTAGTTGTGCAGGGCATCGATCCGCTCTGCCAGGTCTGCCAGAGTCAGGTCGTGGGTGGCTATGACTCCGGAGCCATTTTTATTGGCGAGAGCTTGGATGTAAGCCGCGCTGCC
>JAAZNS010000164.1 GCA_012798185.1 Chloroflexota bacterium
ATTCCGAAAATCCTGACCAGGCATGTCAGAAATTGGTAGATGCAGCAAACGATGCTGGTGGACCCGATAACATCTCAACGATACTCATTAAAATTCCCCAATAATTTACGCAATGGCCGAACCGCAAGATTTTTATTCGGAACTCGAATTATCCAGAAAGGCATCAGCGGACGATATCCGCCGTGCCTATCATCTGGCTGTTCGAAAATACCACCCTGATGTTAATAAAGATACCGGAAACCTCGAAAAGTTTTTACGCATTCAAAATGCTTACGATGTGCTATCAGACCCGGAAAGACGCGCGGAATATGATGCTTCTTTACCGCCCCTGCCAGATCAAACCGATCTCTTGAAAATTGCTTCGTATTCAAGCCGGTCAACAATCCCCAGGTTAACCGAACCGCAATTGGTTTATATCCTTTTAGAGTTATCAAAACCGGAGGAATTTAATACCACATATACACCTCCCCTCAATGTTTGTCTGGTTCTCGACCGGTCTACTTCTATGCAAGGGCAGCGTTTGAACACAGTAAAACATGCTGCCATCGAATTAATCCATCAATTAAACCAGGAGGATGTCCTGTCCATAGTAACCTTCAGCGACCGGGCAGAAGTTCTTTTCACCGGAGTTCCTCAATTATCATTATCACAAGTCGAGAGTCAAATCAATCGAATACAGACCTGTGGAGGAACAGAAATATACCAGGGATTGGCTTCGGGCATCACCGAGCTTCGCCGTAATATCGATAAAAATAGAATTAACCATTTATTATTATTAACCGACGGAAGAACTTATGGAGATGAAAAACCCTGCCTAGAATTAGCTGAGGAAGCTGCAAAAGACGGTATCTCTATCACCTGCCTGGGATTAGGAAATAACTGGAATGATATATTCTTAGATGGATTAGCTATGCGCACCGGGGGCGATTCCCAGTACCTGGCTCATCATCAGGAAATAAAAAACGCCTTCTATAACCTTTTCAGCCGGCTCACCGCAATCTATGCCAAACAATTAAATATTTCCTTGTCTATGCAGAAAAATATCGAATTATGTGAAGCATACCGGCTCTCACCGGAACCGGGACCGCTTCCTTTGGTTTCACCCATCCCTGCAGGATCCATCTTGGAAAAAACAAGTACAAATATATTATTTGAATTTAAAATCCAACCGGTTGGAAGAAACATACAAAGTCTTAAAATATTGGATGGCGAGTTGATGTTCGAAATCCCTTCTCCAACTCATTCAAAATCCCGAGCGCTTCTCAATATCGAATTACCTGTAAGCAACACCAACATTCCTGAATATCCACCACTGCCGATAATTAATGCTTTGTCCAGTTTTACATTGTACCGTTTGCAAGAAAAAGCAAAGCAAGATCTGGCTGAAGGAAATGTCGCTTTAGCAGCTCAGCGCCTTACCCATTTGGCGACTCATTTAAAAAACCAGGGTCAAAATGAACTCGCCAATACGATTACCCGAGAAGCTGAAGCGATTAAAAAAACTCATAAATTCAGTCAGGAAGGAAAAATGAAAATAAAGTATGGCACGCGCGCCTTACTGCCTTCAAGAATTCTGACTAATCAATAATATGATTTAAGGTTGCCTTATGATTAAATGTCCGGTTTGTAATCAAGAAATGCTCGAAGGAGTTATCTATTGTCTCGATTGTGGAGCAAGGTTACACTCCAGTGTAAAAATCGAAGCCACTCTTGATAAATCGTTTTTTCAAACCGATAAATTCAAAAATATTCCCGGTTCCCAAACAACGATCATGCCTTCGCAGGAAATATATCTGGTTGTATTAGAAACAGGGCAGGTTTTCACATTGCCGGTCGAAGACGAATACATCGTCGGTCGAACATCAGATGAACAACCAATATTTCCCGAAATCGATCTAACACCATTTAACGGTTATCAGGGTGGAGTATCTCGATTACATGCTACAATTAAGGCAAAAGATAAAACTGTAACCATAACAGACCTGGGATCGACAAATGGGACGCGCATTAATAATGTCAAAATCGAACCCAATAATCCAAAGCCAATAAAACATGGCGATATCATCACCTTTGGAAATGTAAAAACCAGGATGCTGTTCTATAAATAACCGTCAGGATAATATCATTTGCTCGTTTTTATGTTGATAATCGAATTTTATAATCTTGGGAGTCTCAAGTGCCTCATACACTAATTATTCATATACCTAATGCCGATCCGGTCGTAGGAGAGGTCGATGAAATACCCAGCCCTTCTGATAATTTTATCCTGGTAAATAACCCCA
>JAAZNS010000165.1 GCA_012798185.1 Chloroflexota bacterium
AAATTAGCTGGTGATCTGAACCTGGCAATGAAACTGACCGAATTCTTTAAAATGGGAGGGGGATAATATCCTCCTCGATGGAGCAGTCAAAAAATTCGATGTTGTTATGCTGCGCACTGTCGAATAACGAAGCGAAGCGAAAAGTCTTACATGATGATGCATGGACTTTTCGCTTCGCTCGAAAAAATGAACCAGGTTTAGGATAACCCCAGAAAAACACGACGACTTCGCAGCTGCTGTAATTGGCAATTGGAGAAGTCTGGCTGGGGGTAGAAAAGAGACGAGAACTAATCCTTGAATGGCATTTCTACAACCTTACTTTTAATTTCTGCTTCCATTCGGGCAATTTCGGTTTTTACTTTAGTCATCACGTCATCTTTGGCAATGATTTCTTTATCTTCAGATCTGCGAAATTTGAATTCGACACTCTTTTGTTTCACCATTCGGTCACTTACTGTGAGGCGTATAGGCAAGCCGATCAGATCCGCATCGGTAAATTTCACACCAGGGCTTTCTTCACGGTCATCATAGAGGACCTCAACACCGGCTTGGCATAAATCGGTAAATATCTCGTCGCCGATTTGCACAGCTTTTTTGTCATTTTTACCAGGCAGCAGCACCAGATGCACATGATAGGGAGCGACAGAGATTGGCCATTTCAATCCGAGTTCGTCATTGTGCTCTTCAGCAACACACGCCATGCAGCGTCCGCTGCCAATGCCATAGGATCCCATAATGACTGGTTTCTCCTGTCCATCTTTGTCCAGGAAAGTACATCCCATAGAATCGCTGTAACGAGTACCCAGTTTGAAGATATTGCCCACCTCGACGCCGCGCACTTCCCGTAAACTTCCGCCACAATGAATGCATAGGCTGCCCTCCTGGGCAGAAACGATATCCGTAACAATGTCGGCAGAATAATCCCTGCCAAAGTTAACATTGATTAGGTGGTAACCTTCTTCATTGGCTCCTGCAACCAAATTAGGAGATTGCGGTATTAAATCATCGACCACTACCAGAGCATCTTTCAATCCCACAGGCGAGGCATATCCCGGCTCGGCACCTACCACGCGGATTTCTTCTTCGGTAGCGGGACGTAATTCTTTGGCTTTTACTGCGTTGGTCAGCTTGGTCTCATTAACTTCCATATCTCCCCGCACCACAGCGAAGACAAATTTATCAACTGTTTCCACGCCTTGGGGAATGGTCGCCATCATGAAAACAGCTTTTGCCGTTTTGGATTCTGGGATATCGAGCAAAGTGGCTAAGTCAGCGATGGTTTTACAATTGGGCGTCGAGACTTTTTCCACCGGCAGCATTTTTTCTTCGGGCGGTTTAACTTTTCTAAAAAGGGCAATTTGGCGGTTAGCAGAATAGCCGCATTGATCGCAAAGCAATAAGGTGTCTTCGCCAATAGGGGTCAGGTACATATACTCGTGAGCCATCTTGCCGCCCATCATACCCACATCCGATTTCACGGCAATAACTGGTAAATCGCAACGGTTGAAGATATTGAAATAAGCCTGGTAATGGTTACGATATTGAAGATCTAAACCTTCCCAATCGGCATCCAGGCTATAGCTGTCTTTCATGGTGAATTCCCGTACGCGGATCAAACCGGCGCGCGGGCGAGGGTCATCCCGCCATTTGGTTTGGATATGGTAAATTAGCCGGGGTAGCTGGCGGTAAGACCGAATTTCCTTTCGCACCAGGTCAGAAACAACTTCTTCATGGGTCATCGCCAATACCATATCGCGGTTATTTTTATCCTTGAAACGACCCATCTCGCTGCCAATTTGATACCAACGCTGAGTCTCTTTCCATAAATCCGCTGGATGAACTACCGGCATGGTCACTTCCTGCCCGCCAATCGCGTTAATTTCTTCCCGAATGATATTCTCAATTTTATTGAGCGAGCGCCGGGCAAGGGGCAAATAGCTGAAGATTCCGGCAGCTAACTGGCGGATAAAACCAGCGCGCAGAAGCAGACGGTGACTGACAACTTCTGCTTCTGAAGGCGCTTCACGTAAGGTCTGACTGAATAACTGTGACATGCGCATGGGATAACCTCCTTAAAAAATAACCCTCTGATTGGCTTTCCATACAGAGGGTATTGTGTTCCGGCGGTATATGCCAGTCGTCTGATCCCTACGCCAGGAAAGCCCGGGTAATATTTCGCGGGCTAGGGGCTGGGGACGGCAAGCAGGAAAAAAATTTCATATTGTTGTTAGTTTACCATTGGATTAAAACCTGTCAAGATTAACTTTTTTATTCGAATTGGGAATTTAATCGAAATCATGTGACCAAGATAATCGGAATCCAGCGATAAATTTATTAGGAAGGCAGGAAAGCAAGAAAAATAATACCTACTGATTATATTTAATAGTGCGCCGAATATAGACCATCTAACCTGAATAAGCCTGCGTTGTGTGCCATTTGAATGGCTTCTTCATATTCCTGGTATGTAATACGCCGGTTGAGTTTAGGATATTGGCTGGCATTAAATTCAGGGCGGTATTGACCCATAATGTTTATATAAGTTTTCTTTGAGACTTCAGTGGCTAAAAATTGCACAGTCTCTTGAACACCAGCCAATCTATTCGGTAATACCAATAAACGAACTAATAGCCCTCGCTGGGCAATGCCGCACTCATCGATTTGTAAATCGCCTACCTGGCGGTGCATCTCAAGGACTGCAGCACGATTGATCTGTGGGTATTGACGGATTTTCGAGTAGTGCAGGGCAATTTGAGGATTGCTGTATTTCATATCTGGCATATATATATCGACTATTCCGTCCATTAATGCCAGGGCTGGCAGGCTGTCGTATCCGCCAGTGTTGTAGACTAAGGGGATGTGCAAACCGGTTTTTGCTGCTATCAAGAGAGCTTGCAGGATTTGTGGTATTACATGGGTTGGGGAAACAAAGTTGATGTTATGGCACCCCATTTCCTGTAATTCAAGCATGATATTTGCCAAGGCTTGTGGGCTCACTTCCGTGCCACTGTCAGTTTGGCTGATATCATGGTTTTGGCAGAACTGGCAGTTTAAATTACAGCGGGTGAAGAAGATTGTACCCGAACCACGCCTCCCGCTTAATGGCGCCTCCTCGCCATGATAAGGACCAAAGCTGCTGACTTTGGCTTGTACACCTGTCCGACAAACGCCCAACTTGCCAGCAATACGATCGACATTGCATTGCCTTCCACATAAATTACATTGATGTAGCACTTCAAAGGCTTGTAAGGCTCGTTTTTCAAGCTGCCCGTTGGATAATAAATTTAAATATGCTGGCACGAAACCCATCATACTAAGGATTGTTAATAGGTAAAATACACTCGGGAGAGTCATTCGCCGGGCTGTTGACCAATCGGGAAACTGGATAGGCAGTCATCTGCTCGGCAGGAAATGGGATGAGTAGCTTAGATAATGCGTTCAAATTTCCCGGTTCGGGGTCGATCCAAGGCATCATTTTATCTGCAGGCAGAATCACTGGCATGCGATTGTGGATTTTTTCCATCAGTTGATTAGGTTCGGTGGTGATGATGACACACGATCGCAATTCCGATCCATCCGGAGCATGCCAGGTATCCCATAAGCCGGCAAATGCAAAAGGCTTTTGTGATATCAAACGGATGTACATCGGCGTTTTGCCACCGTTTGATTTGGTCCATTCGAAAAATCCATCTGCTAAAATTAAACAGCGATGGTATTTGAATGCATTGCGGAATGATGGTTTTTCACCCAAGGTTTCTGCCCGAGCATTGATCAAACGATTCCCAATTTCAGGATCTTTTGACCAGGAAGGCACTAAACCCCATTTGAAAAAATCGAGAGTTAGTTTTCCGTCATTGGGAATAACTGCAACCGGTTGGCTGGGCGCGATATTGAAACGAGGCTGCATGCCTGGGGGAATGTTTAGAAAGGGAAACAACTCTTGTATTGCTGAGCCATCAGCAGTTAACGAATATCGCCCGCACATTCTTCCTCCTGGATTGTTTGAAATCTATCAATTTAGCTGGCTCTTAACCGGGTAATCGAGCAGCCATGCTGGCAACCGCACGGCGATGCCCATCGCGTGAAAGTGTCCAGCCTTCGTGGTATGTAATTATTTCCATTGATGAGGCGAATGCCTCGCGCAATTCGTTTGGAGCCAGTAAAAATTTAGGGTCGATTTCTGGTTTGATATCTAACATATCCCTGGTCATGGTTTCGATGAGTAATAATCCTCCAGGGCGAAGTAATTCAGGGTAAATCGACAATAGATCGCGCTGTAAATAAAAGAAATTCAGGATCACATCAAAATAGGCTTTTGGCAAGAAAAAATGATTCAAATCTGCCTGAACCGCCATGATGTGAGGAAACTGATTTTTTGCCCGTTTCACAGCGACCGCGGAAATATCAATGCCAATAACCGATAATCCCCGGTCGATTAAATAGCCGGCATTGCCTCCTAACCCCATTGCTGCATCCAATGCAATGCCAGCCTTGGGAAGCAATTCAGAATGATCGATCAAGAACTGGCGTGGCTGGTCGAAAGTGTTATAACGTGCTCGCTGATATCTTTCATCCCATCGAAGTAAATCATTGTTTGCATTCATCAGATTTCAATCCACTTAATTTTTTGCTGGTTTCATCATCCTGCAATCAGCTCAGAATATAGTTCAGAAATAAGTATAATCGAATAAACCGATTTGAAGGCTTACACCGCTAGTCAATACCATATCTGGTAAGCTGCTCTATTAACATTACATCAGTCGGGGTTGTGAACTTTGAGGGTTTTTTCTACCTGTTTTTCTTAAGAAGCTCTTTATTTTCAACCCAGAAATAATGCGGTATGATTATAGTTGTGGTTAAAAAAATATTACTCATTGGTGTGGTTTTAATTGGTTTTTTTTTACTCACGCTCAAACAAGCCAATGCGGTTACTCCAACAGCTGAAAATACCGGGAAATTTTTTCTAAAACTGGCTGATACAGGTATTCAGCTTTTTGTAAAAGAATATAAAAAAGGTAACCCCGATTTTGTGCAGGTTATACGGCTTGATCAAGGCGCAGTCATCGAACCTATGATGGGGGATATTGTCGATAATCGGGTGGGGGAAGGCGTGTATGGTGGGAATGATCCTCGGTTTACCTCAAAACCGTTATCGGTATATTGGGAAGATTTTGCTGCCACTCATGAAAATGCTTTTTGTGTGATCAATGGGGAATTCTTTTTTATGAAAGAATATCCAACCCGGTTGCCTTTCCCGTTAAAGAAAGACGGCGTTATTATCACCGATGGATATGGTATTAAAGATTTCATTGGTCAAAAGCTCATGCTTGAGTTATGGGATGGATATGCAGATATCACCGAATTGAGTAGGGAAGCGCTGTATAGCACTAATGCTCCCGATATCATCAGCGGATTAACTGAGCATGCTAATAAAGCTGCAGATAAATTCGTGGGACGGACTTTTATTGGGGTAGACGATCAAGACGGCAATGGTCAATATGAGACATTACTGATATTCAGCACAAAGAGCGCCCGTCAAAAAGATGCAGCAGACGCTTTGCGAAGTTTTGGCGCAGATAAGGTGATGATGCTGGACGGCGGCGAATCAGCGCAATTGATCTGTAAAGGGGAAACCCTAATCGAATCGGAAAGATTGCTGCCTCAAGCGATCGGTATTGCTGCGGGTGCTTCATTTGCATTTATTACAACTGGGACAGCTGCGCCAACTCAACAAGGTGAGATTCAAACGACAACGGAAATTGCCGCTAATAAAACGCCCAAGGTCAAGAAGACAAAAACCGCCCTGACAAACGTGATCACGCCCAAAACCATCGATATCCAAGGGATGCAGACAATCACTTCCACACCTCTTTCTGCAGGGTCGGGATATGTCCGCCCGAGTGATATTTTATTGATCCCGATAACTCTAATTCTTCTCGCACCAGTGATATTTATTGTGATTAAAAGAATAAGGGCAGAAAAATAATTGAGACCTAAATGTGCTTTTCAAATAGGACGCGGTGTTGCCCGGGACCATCGTAATCGGCATAATAGGGAATATCATCCATCTGATTTTCTTGGGGTTTGATCTTAAACCCCATGTGAGAGTGGAAAGCGATTGAAGTTTTATTGACCGGTGCGGTGACGCAGTGTACAACGGAACGATGATTTTTGCGCATAAAATCAAAAAAATATTCATACAATGATCTAGCAATCCCTTGTTTGCGGTACGCAGGATGAACCCCCACAAAATGAATATAAGCTTCATCGGGTAAAGATGGGGATAAGAAACCAATCAAAAACCCAACGATTTGACCATCATGCTCCATGATGAAACTGGTTTGCCAAAAATGATCGAAGAATAGCTTTGGCAATGCATCACTAACTTGTCTGCCTCCCCACCAAACATTCAGGTTTGTGATTATTGTTTTATAGTCTTCGGGTTGAACATTGCGGATATTCATAGAAGCGATTTCCTAGAAAAGTATTTTTTTGAGGAGATATTGATTATTAAAGTGATCAATAATGGGGCTGCAAAAAATATTCGGAGATGATATCTTTACAAGTACAGTGATGTAAGCGAACATAAAAGAACCAACGCCAAATCCTTCGAAGTGAAATTTCCCTCCAGGAATGAATGCATAGTAAGTATAGATTTTCAGTAATCCTGCCCACAAGAAAAATAAACCGAAAAAAATAAATCCTATGCCTATTAATTGTAATAATTTCCTGATAGAGAAAAATGATTTTCCCTTTGTCATGACCAGTTACCCTCCTTATAGTTTAATGCTGTGATGGAAGGATATGAAAAATATTGATACTATTTAGTAAATTTTACCGCAACAAGGAAGAATGCAACAAAACCGGTTGAGGGGAAAGGCAGATAAACAGAAAATGAGATAATGGGAAAGGACGATATAGTTGCCAGAGAATTTTCATTAATAAAACAACCATTTTTTCATATTCGTTCTAAAGCGATTTATAATCAATGCATTAATAAATCAATAATTTGATGCTGAGATTAGTTCGAAATTTAGCGAATCTTAAGAAAGGGATGATTTAATTTTTATGAAACTCTTGTGCAACGCGAAAATATATACATTAGACGCAGATTATCCCTTGGCATCCAGTCTTTTAATTGATAGAGACAGGATTGTTGCGGTAGATGAAAAGTCTTCTTCTAGATTATTAACGGAGAGTAATTTCCCTGAAGGGATTATCCAAGAAAAAATTGATCTGGAAGGACGTACGGTTATCCCCGGATTGATCGATGCTCATGTACACTTACAGAATTACGCCCTTGGACTGCAGAAAATCAACTGCGAAACAGCAACCCGAGAGGAATGCCTTAGCCGGGTTAAAGCCAAAGCGGCTCAAACACCACCAGGAGAGTGGATATACGGGCATGGCTGGAATCAAAATGTTTGGGATGAGGGTTACGGTTATGCTGCAGATTTGGATAAAGTTGCGCCCAGAAATCCAATTTACCTGACGGCGAAATCCCTTCATGCAGGCTGGGTAAATTCCCTGGCGTTAAATATTATCGGCATAAACGAACATACACCCGATCCAAAGGATGGCAGGATAGGAAGAGACCAGGATGGCAAATTGAACGGGTTGGTTTTTGAATCGGCGATGGCGTTGATCGAGGATGCTTTACCCCAGCCATCCATCGATTACATAACTAATGCTATCTGTGATGCTCAGAAAGAATTATGGCGGATGGGATTAACCGGTTTGCATGATTTCGATGAAAGTGATTGCTTCTCCGCATTACAATTATTAGATAATCGTGGAGATTTAAAACTGCGCATCATGAAAAGCATTCCATTGCATTTATTGCCTGAGGCGATCCGCCTGGGTTTGCGACCCGGTTTCGGAAATGAATATTTGTTTATCGGGCAGGTAAAAGCGTTTGCCGATGGCGCGTTAGGTCCACACACAGCAGCCATGTTTCAGCCTTATGAGGATGATTCGAGTAATCTTGGTATGTTAATGCTCACTGCGGATGAAGTTTTTGATCATGGCAAACTGGCAGCACAGAATGGATTGGCTATGGCTATTCATGCGATTGGAGATCGCGCAGTCCATGAAGTTTTGAACGGATTTGAAAGGTTGCGCCGTTTCGAAAAATCTCAGAACATCAAGGGGTTACGCCACCGCATTGAGCATGTGCAGTTGATCGACCCACAGGATTCAACCCGCTTGGCAGAATTAGATATCATTGCCTCTATGCAGCCGTTCCATGTCCTCTCGGATTTACGCATGGCGGATGCATATTGGGGCAACCGGGCAAAATATTCTTTTGCCTGGCAAATCCAGAATAAAGCTGGTGCAATTCTGGCATTTGGTTCCGATGCCCCGGTGGAATCGCCCAATCCGTTTTGGGGATTATACGCCGCGGTGACACGGCGATGCTTCGATGGCTACCCGGGTGCGCAGGGCTGGTATCCAGAACAGCGATTAAATATAATGGATGCTCTGAAAGCATTTACTTTTGGTGCAGCTTTTGCCTGCGGGATGGAGAATCGAATTGGAAAACTTGCCCCTGGATATTTTGCCGATTTGCTGGTTCTGGATAAAGATTTATTTGAGTGTAACCCCGAAGAGATCAAAGATATCCAACCGCAAGCTACCATGGTGGGAGGGGAGTGGGTGTATGGGGGATTTTAGATAGAATACTTTAAACACAATAATGTTTTCATAAACTACGGTTATTAGATGGTTATCTAATTGCATGTAGCCTATAACGATTCGTGTATAATTATTTAACCACATCATACTACGATAAGGTGATATGAATTCTGTAAAAACTGATAACCGAATAAAACCGATTATTGTTACTCCACCCAAATTTATTGAGATGCCAAATTTCAAGGAAGTTTGGGAAGCGCGAGACTTACTATTTTTTTTAGTCGAACGTGATTTAAAAACCCGGTTTCAGCAAACTTTAATTGGCGTGTTTTGGATTGCATTACAACCCATCATTCAAGTTTTAATTTTTTATCTTATTTTGGGGATTTTAGTAAAAGTACCAACGGGGGATATTCCTTATCCTTTATTTTTTCTTTCAGGATTTGTTGCTTGGCAGTTATTCTCACAAATAGTAAATTCGAGTGCTTTTAGTATGACAAGTAATATTGGCGTAATCACCAAATCTTATTTTCCACGGTTGGTTTTACCGCTTTCATCGACAATCGGTTCATTAATTGATTTTTTTGTTTCATTTATTTTGCTGATCATATTAATGGGTTTAAATTCTTATCCAATTACTACGCGCTTCTTTTTCATTCCGATTTTATTATTATTAACGATGATATTTTCATCTGGTGTAGGATTATTATTTGGTGCATTAATGGTTTCATTTCGGGATGTAAAAAATCTGCTTGGATTTATCTTAATGATTTGGATGTATTTGACACCTATTATGTACCCAATTAGTTTGGTTCCACCGAAATATCAAATACTTCTCAGCATAAATCCTCTAACTAGCTTGGTGGAGTCATTTCGATGGGTTTTTTTGAAAACGGGCTCATTGCCCCCAATGAGTCATTTCCTAGTCTCGTTTATCATGATGATGGTCATCTGGCTGTTAGGAGCAGTATATTTTCGTAATATGGAAAATAAAATTGCGGATGTTATGTAATGGCCCAATTAGCACTCAAAGTAGAAAATGTCTGGAAGAAATATCGAATTAAACGTCCATTTGATGGGCAATCAGAATCTTTAAAAGAAGTATTAAACAGCCCAATCAATTGGGTAATAAATAAAATTTATCCCGATCCAAATCATAGAGATAATCACAACCAAGATTTCTGGGCCTTAAAAGATATTTCTTTTGAGGTTCACCATGGTGAATCTCTTGGCATCATTGGTAGAAATGGCGCTGGTAAAAGCACATTATTAAAAATTTTATCTCGGATTACTCGCCCAAGCCGGGGTCAGATTATTTTATATGAAAGGGTGAATTCTTTGCTTGAAATCGGTACCGGATTTAATACTGAATTATCTGGCAGAGATAATATTTTTTTAAATGGGTCTTTCTTGGGGATGAAGCGATTGGAGATCAAACAAAAATTCGATGAGATTGTTGATTTCTCTGGCGTTGAGGAATTTATTGACACACCAGTGAAATATTATTCAAGCGGCATGTTTGTTCGCCTGGCGTTTTCGGTGGCAGTGCATTTAACCCCTGAAACATTGCTGTTAGATGAGGTCTTATCGGTGGGTGATGCTGAATTTCAACAAAAATCATTTTTAAAAATGCAAGAGTTACTTTCGAGTGGATCTACGATTGTGTTTGTTTCACATAACCAAAATGCAGTGAAAGAAATTTGTAAGAGGGCTATTTGGTTGGATCATGGTCAAATTAAAATAGATGGGAAATCTGAAGATGTCGTAAATAAATATGGCAAACAAATAGAAGCATAAATCACTCGCATAAGTATTTTTTAAATAATTCGTTGAATTGAGGAGAAATTTATTCAGTGAAAAAACCATTGTTCATTACGGCGCTATTCCGTACAGGATCAACTATGCTCTGGAACATGTTTAGACAATTGCCTCAATCATGCACCTTTTATGAGCCTTTACATGATTATTTACCTAGTTATTTAAAGTATCCAGCTGAAGTTCAAAAATCACACTTACATGTAAAGTCATATTTTGATGAATATTTGGATACACCAAAAGCAATTTTATTGCATCAAAGTGACTTCGCAAATTATAAGCTCTTCTTAGATAGTGAAGATAGTTACCCAGAATTATACGTTTATATAAAAGCATTAGTTGAATCAGTCCCAACCTGGAAAATACCCATTTTACAATTTAATCGTATAGGTTTTAGATTACCATGGATAAAAAAGAATTTTCCTGATGCGATTTTGCTTCACTTGTATAGGAATCCAAGAGATCAATGGTTCTCCACTTTGGCATCATTTAATATTGATGTTGATCGGCAAATCGATTTTGATGGTTATGATTTGACAACATGGGCACGAGATTTAATCAAGCAATTCCCCTTTTTATCAACTCAAAAAATCGAGCATGTTTACCAACGTTTTTATTACATTTGGAAGTTGAGCTTTCTTGCTGGTCAGCGATTATCGCACTTTTCTGTAAGTTATGAGGATATATTAAGAGAACCAAGGAAGCTTGTATCTGATATTTTAAAATTTGCAGATCTTTATTCTGATGAAAACCTGGAAATTTGTTTAAAGATTGTTGAAACAAAACCAGAACGCGCCTGGGTTAAGGATCGAGACGATGCTTGGTTTGATGATATGGAACGAAAATGCGAGTCGGTTTTGGATGAATTGGGACTTAATAAGAATTTCGCACTTATTCCATTGAGCGAGATCCAGGCGCAATCTGCCAAATTCATGGCATTACTAAATGATCCAGAATATGATCGGTGGGTACATAATAGTTATAGGAAACAACTCAGTTCAGAACGAATAGCCTCTTATGAGATAAATCAAAACCTAAATCAAGCATACAAAAATGCGATTAATACAATAAATTCCCTTCAATGGCAATTAAACCAAAATCAAGCCGAACGTGATGCCATTCAATCACAATTAAACCAAATCAAAGCCGAACGTGATGCCATTCAATCACAATTAAACCAAATCCAAATTGAATTTGATATTTTTCATGAAAAACTTAACCGCATCCAAGGTGAAAGAGAACAAATTCATAAACAATTAGAAGAAGTTCAGGCTCAATTGAAGGATGCATTAATTGCCCAAGAAGCTCTAAAAGAAGAATTATGCCATGTTTATAACAGCCGTTCATATCGTATCACTGCTCCAATGCGTGCGATTTTTGGATATGGGCGAATCATAAGAGATAAAATATTTCATCCGCAGAGGTTTGATAAAGAAAACCTTTCCTTGTCAACTCAATTGTCGAATAATTCACCGGAATCAGAATCTTCTACCTCCTTGCGACCCGCTGCCCAAAGCCAGTCTACTTCGACTGTAAGTTCCATAATGAACTCGTCACAACCTGAATTTTCTTCAAACCAATCTGACCAAATCCCAGATATTGATTTAGACGAAATTATGGAAAAAATCAGATTGGAAGTTGCGAGAAGGAAAACTCAAACTCTTCAGGTGGACGAATATGATACTATTAATGTAAAAGAAACCCAATTATTTCGTTTTATAAAAAAAGTTCAATTAACACTTAAAAAATTGCCATTTTATAAGCAGATATATGGAATTGCTATAAATTTTAAAGCATTGATACCTCAGTATCAGCCACAACCAATAAATGTTACTGACTTGTTAAAGTATGACGATGAGGAGTTTATTAATCATGCGTATAGAGTTATCCTAAAACGGGAACCTGATAACAGTGGTTATGATTATTATTTATATGCATTAAAAAATAATCGATTAAATAAAGTAGAAATACTTGGAAGATTGAGATATTCGAAGGAGGGAAGACAATTACGAACAAAAGTTAAAGGTTTGATGTATCAATATATTTTAAGTACACTAAAAATAAAATGGTAATTGAAAATCGATCATAATAGCCAATAAAATTATTTAAATCCAATTAGAATCCATTATGTGAAGTGAATAAATTATATCGATTTATACTATCCATAATGTTATGAGTATAATAGATTATGAAGATTGCTATTATTTCTGTTGTTTCATTAAGCGGCGATACAGGAGGAGCTGAAAGATTATACGCCGGCCTTACAACTGCTTTATCTAATGCAGGGGTGGATATAGATCTGCTACAGATTACAAGCGACGAATCGAATTTTGAAGCAATAAAAGAAACCTACTTAAAATTTTATGATTTAGATGTGACGAAATATGATGGTGTAATTTCGACAAAAGCTCCATCATATCTCGTCAGGCATAGAAATCATGTCTGCTATCTGATTCATACTATGAGAGTGTTTTATGATATGTTTGAATCAGAATTCCCAGACCCTGATCGTGTTCTATTAGACCAACAGCAATTTATTATCCGTTTAGATAATGCAGCTCTAAGTTCATCAAGGATAAAAAAGATTTATTCTATTGGCTATGAGGTTGCCAATCGATTGAAAAAGTATAACTTCCTAGAAAGTGAAGTTCTCCATCCTGCATTATTATTTGAAAGTTTTAAATCAGGAGAACCAGGTGATTATTTATTCATGCCCGGTCGGTTGCATAGATGGAAGCGTGTAGATTTAGTTATCAACGCAATGCAATATGTTAAAAATCCTGTGAAACTATTAATTGCTGGAGCAGGTGAGGATGAAAAATATTTTAAAAGTATTGCAAAGAACGATTCTCGAATTGAATTTTTAGGAAGAGTATCGGATGAAGAATTGATAGATTTATATGCCAATTCATTAGCTGTACCGTTTACCCCCATTCATGAAGATTACGGATATGTTACTTTGGAAGCTTTTAAAAGCTGTAAACCCATTATAACTTGTGAAGATTCTGGCGAACCAGCATATTTTGTAAAAAATGGCATCAATGGTTTTGTTTGCAATCCAAATCCTAACGATATTGCTGAAAAAATTGATTATTTGTTTAATAATCGAAATAAAGTCATTGAAATGGGTCGAAACGGAAAATCATCAATTAGTAAGATTACTTGGCCAAATATTGCACAAAAACTGATAGAAACACTTGGATCGTAAAATGGTGAAAAAAAAGTATAAAGTATTGGTGCTAGATATGCAACCAATAGATCCTCCTGTAGGCGGAGGTCGCTTGCGCCTTCTTGGTTTGTATCACAACCTGGGTGATAATTTTATCACTCAATACATTGGTACATATGATTGGCCGGGGGAGAAATTTCGCGATCACTTATTAAGTGATTCTTTACGTGAAGTTGATATTCCTTTAAGTGATGAGCATTTTACTGAATGTCGAAAATGGCAAGAGCGGGTTGGTGGGAAAACAATTATTGATTCCACTTTTCCCATCCTTGCTCACCTGTCAAAGCAATATGTTGATTATACACGCAGTGAAGTATTGAAAGCTGATGTAGTGATATTTTCACATCCCTGGGTATACCCCTTAGTAAAAGATTTGCTTAATAAAGCCATGCAAATAATTATTTACGATTCGCATAATGTCGAAGGTTATTTACGACACACACTTTTAGATGATAAAGGGTTAGGAACTGAAATTGTCAAGGAAGTGGTTAAGACAGAATTCGAATTATGCCATATTGCGGATGTTATTTTTACTTGCTCGCTTGAAGATTGTGAATTATTCAATAAATTGTATTCAGTTCCTTTTATTAAGATGCGAATTGTCCCAAATGGGGTTTTCACAGAGAAGATAAGACCAATTCCGAGGGATGAAAAAGTATCAATAAAACGCCAGCTTGAATTAAGTGAACAGAAGACCGCAATATTTATCGGAAGTAACTATCCTCCTAACCTTGAGGCTTGCAATTTCATCATCAAAGATTTAGCGCCTTTATTGCCAGAAGTAACCTTTGTTATTGCTGGAGGAGTTGGTGAAGGAATCGATAAAAAATCAATCCACGGAATTAGAAATGTAAAAATAACAGGCTCACTTACAGAGAATCAAAAAGTTTTATATTTGGGGGCTTCTGATTTAGCCATTAACCCAATGTTTAGCGGTTCTGGAACAAATATTAAAATGTTTGATTTTATGGCTGCGGGATTGCCAATTGTATCTACAAAGATTGGAGCACGTGGAATATCAGAAACAGATTACGCTGGAATAGTAATAAGTGATATTTTGGATTTTAAGTCATCTATTCAAATTATCATTAATGATGATAAAAAGAGTAAATACCTTGGCAATGCAAACAGAAAATTGACTGAAAAAAATTTCTCGTGGGGAAAAATATCTCCTCAAATCGGGGTATTATTAATTAATAAATTATCATACTTGAATGATGTTGAGAATAGTTCCGCAAATAGAAAAGGGGAGATAAAAAAGTTTGCTTTGATGAGTTCCTGGAATTTACGATGTGGAATAGCAGAACACAGTCGACATCTTGTAGATGAGTTTGAAGCCAAAAATATTGATGTTCGAATCATTACAAATTCAAATGGTGACTTGACAAATTCAAATTTTATTGATGATCTTCCCAGATATATATATCCTTTATGGAAATATGATAATTTGAAATGGAAAGACACCCGTATTGATTTTGCAGGCATAATAAAAATTATGCAAAAAGAGAATATCTTTAAATTAAACATTCAATATCATACAGGCTTTTTTAATCCGCAAATATTGTTGGAATTGGTAAGAACTTGTTATAAAGAAAATATCGAGGTATTCATTACATTGCATAATTCTAAAGAAGTGGACCTTGAAACTCTTGTAGAGATTAACCAAATGAGTAAGAAACTTGTGGTCCATTCTTTGGAAGATAAATTAAATCTAATTAAGCAGGGGATAAATCGCGTATACCATATTCCTATTGGTGTTTTAGATTTCCCTGATGAGGATAAAAATGAATGCAGAAGTCAATTGGGAATAACTGGAGATCCCATCATTGGTTCTTTTGGGTTTATAAGACCCCATAAAGGTTTATTAGAAGCCATTGAGGCAATAAATATTTTGAAAGAAAAATATCCGGATGTAAAACTTTTATGCATTAATGCCTTGTATCCATCTCAAGATTCGCAGATATACTATAAAACTTGTATAGATCGTATAAATGAATTGAATTTACACAATCATATTATCCTTAAAACATCATTTATTGAGATGGATGAAATTATTCATTATCTTCATACGTGTGATGTTATCGTTTTACCTTACCACGATAGTAAAGAGGGTTCCAGTGCTGCCGGTAATACTGTCATTTCAGCGAAGAGACCTTTGATAATATCGCCAAGCGGAATTTTCAGCTCGATCAGAGATGTTAGTTATCAGATTGAAAATATCAATCCTAGTATTATTGCATTGGGTATTCAGAATATTCTGCAATCCCCAAAAATTCTTATTGAATTAAAAAACAAAGTTGATAATTATATAAACGAAAATTCGTATTCCAAAATCGCTGATAAATATGTTGATCTTATTTTTAGGGATGAATTGGACTATGAAATTATGGTTCAAAAGGTTTACGAATCGATACTTGAAGATGGAGATAATGTAATTGATGTTGGTGCACATATTGGGAGACATACAATACCAATCGCCAAAAAAATTGCTCCGAATGGCAAAGTATTTGCTATAGAACCATTGCCCATGTGCCAGGATTCCTTGCATGACACAATAAACTTAAATTTTCGTGATCTTGAAAGTTTAATTGTTGTGTATCCATATGCGTTAGGAGATTTCGATGGAGAATCGGACTTCACAATTGTACTTGACGATTTAGGGTATAGCGGTTTGAAAGAAAGAAACCATGCAGTTATCTCAAGATTGAAACACATTAAAGTTCCTGTGAGGAAAATTGATAACCTCTTCTCAGACTTGACAGATTTAAAATATGTAAAAATTGATGCAGAAGGTGGAGAGTATAATATTCTCAAAGGCGGGATTAATACCATAAAAAAATTTAGGCCAGTAATTACTTTTGAGTTTGGCGAGAATTCTTATGCTGCATATTCTGTAATCCCAGAGCAAGTTTTTGGTTTCTGGCAAGAAATAAATTACAAAATATATGATATTTTAGGAAATTTATTGGATGATGAGACGGCCTTTTCTCAAAGCTCAATCACCCAACAAGTATGGGATTATATAGCAATTCCTGCTGAAAATCGAGTAGCAATTGAAAAAATCCTAAGTGCAATACGAGAAGTAATAATATACTATTAGTAATCGTGCCGAACATTCGACCAAAATACACAATAATCGAATGTCGGAGAAATAAACGATGTCATTATCACCAGAAATAAAAAAAGTCGAGCAACGCTTAAGTGTCCTTGAATTAGCTAAAGTTTTTGGTAATGTATCTAAAGCATGCAAGCAACGCGGCGTTTCGCGGACACAGTTTTACGAATACAAAAGGCGTTTCCAAACACATGGCATTGAAGGATTGGCAGACTTGCCACCCATGCACCATTACCATCCAGCCATAACACCACCGGAAATCGAGCAGCGCATCTTAGAAATGAGCCTGGAAGAACCATCTTGGGGTTGTAATCGCTTGAGCGATACACTCGAGTTAGAAGGTATCCAAATTAGCGCTATAACCATCCAAAAGATACTTAATCGTAATGAAATGGGCAGTCGCTACGACCGCTGGCTAAAATTGGAAGCGAAAGTGCATGAACATGCTATCGAGTTGAACAGCAGCCAGGTGGCATTTCTAGAGAAACAAAATCCAGTCTTCAAAGAGCAACATGTCGAGAGCAACGCACCAGGTGAATTGCTTTGCCAGGATACCTTTTTCGTTGGGCACATCAAAGGGGTGGGAAAAGTGTACTTACACACCGTTGTGGATGCCTATAACAGCTTAGCATTTGGCTTTCTCCATCTTTCCAAGCAACCGGAAGCTGCAGCTGCCGTATTGCACAATGATGTACTCCCGTTTTATCAAGCGCGAAGCTTGTCGGTGAAAGCGGTCCTCACTGATAATGGGCGAGAGTTTTGCGGTAAGGACAGCCATCCATACGAGCAATATCTGGAGTTGAATGATATCGAGCATCGTCGCACCAAAGTACGTCATCCTCAAACCAACGGCTTTATGGAGCGTTTTCAACGAACAGTACTGGATGAGTTTTTCCGCAAAGCTTTCCGCACCAAGTTTTATGAGAGTGTCGAAACTTTACAAGGTGACCTGGATAAATGGTTGGTTTATTACAACACCGAACGACCGCATCAGGGCTATTGTAATCAGGGAAAACGACCTGTTGATCGGCTCGAAGAATACATTCAGCAAAAGCAATCACCAGATATTTTTTCACCGTCGACGAATCAGGATCAGCCTGGAGCGCAGCTGCAGTCAAGGGCGATTAGAGCAGCTGCCCTTGACGGAGGCGATCACCGGGCTACACCGTCTCCTGGAGACGGTGTAGAATATCAGAATTCAGAGGTTGGTAAGGTGCAATCACTTATTGAAACAAGTCAATCGAGTGAACGGCACGATGGTTAAGAGTAAAGTAATATGAATATATGCGAATTGATCTTACTTAATTGGAGAAAAATAGAGTAAATCGTTATGGGGAGAATATTTAATACATATAAAACAAATCTGAATAAAATAATTGGATTTCTTTTTCTTTTTTGCTGTTTATCTGTCTTTTTTGTGAGTGTAACTTTACATTTGCCTTATAGCTCTGACCACGCTTCAATTCTCCTTGAAGCAAAATCAATTCTCGACGGAAATATATTTCTGAAAGGTTGGACTTTATCGACCGTATCTTATTACACAACCGAAATTCCTTTTTTTATCATTGGAATATTGATATTTGGATATTCTGAGAAAGTGATATATATAATAACTGGTATCTCTTACGCTTTTCTTGCAATATTAATAATAATTTTATGTTCTTTGGATCAAAAAGGAAACGTGTCAATCAGCAGGTTGGTTATTTCACTTTGCTTTTCTTTTTATATTATTTCCCTTTTTTCAAATTGGGGTTTATTTTCACCAGTTCACATAGTAAGTTTTGCATATTGTCTTTGTTCTATATTTTTGTTGAGAAAGCTTGATAATACCTTCAGTTATGGAGGGCTATTAATTTTATCTCTCATACTTTTAATTACCTTTGTTGGAGATACTTTTACGATTTACATATGGGGAATCCCTATCCTTATAATCATGACAGGAAAATTTCTTTTCGGAAAGGAAAAATCAAAATATGCCATAACTTTATTTTCTATTATTATCTCAATCATTATTTCACGAATTATTCTAAACCTTATCAGGCAAAATGGTGGGTTTATTGTTCCGGGAGTTGAGGCAAAATTTGTTGATTATAACAATATAAATAACAATTTATATTTGTTCTTTATCGGGCTATTTGATTTATTTTCGGTAAATATTTTTGGCCAGCAAGTTTATTCATTGAATACATTAATAAATGCTATTCATTGTATTGGATTAGTGATTTTTATACAGGCAATAATTTGGTCTATTAATAATTTCAGGAAGTTAGAGACTGTTATACAAATTTTATTAGTAGAAATATTTATAAATTTATTGGAATATTTGTTAGCAGATGTGGCAATTTGGAGAGGGACAGTCCGTTATCTTTTACCAACACTAATATTTAGTATATTTTTGATTGTATTTTTCATAGAGAATAATAATTGGTATCAAAATAGACCAATGATAATGATATTAACAAGCATAGTGATAGCAATGTCGTTAATTCCTCGGATGTCATTAACCAGACCTGATTTACCTGTGTCAAAACTAAGTTCTTTCTTGAGTGAGAAAAATTTAATCTATGGA
>JAAZNS010000166.1 GCA_012798185.1 Chloroflexota bacterium
ACTTGCTGTTTTAACTTTTCGGATGAATGTCATATATTCAATTTTAGCTCATCCCCCTTCTATTTTTTCTCGTTAGTGTCCTCAAAATGCCTTTTTTACGAGTAAATTTGCTGTTTTTTTCCTAAAATGAGAAACTCAGGTTCTAAACCACATTAATATCGATATGCTGGTTTGTGAAATTACAAAAATGTAATAATTGCTCTCTGCTTTTGGGGTGTTTTTTGAGTACACTATATACTTACAATCATGAACGCAACATTCCGACACATTAAGATTACTTTTGATCTTAAAACTTTTGCTTTAGGGCTTGGATTAATTCTCGGCGGATTTGTTCGCCTGGAGCCTGTTTTGTCAGCTGCATTTCCTTTAAAGGATGGCGGTTTATTTTTCACCTTTATCGATCAAATTCAGCAAAATCAATTTTCTCTTCCCCATGCGATTGCATATAATGGTCTAACCATTCCGTTTGCATACCCGCCATTATCATTTTACGTCTCAGCGTTCATTTCATCTTTGTTCAACATCTCGACGATTGAATTGCTCAAGTTCCTCCCGGCAATTTTTTCCATTCTGACGATACCCGTTTTTTACTTTTTCGCATCAACCATTCTGGAGTCCGAACGTCAGGTTTGTTTTGCAGTGATCTCCTTTGCCCTCTTGCCTACTGCTATTGATTTTATGATTGTGGGCGGAGGTTTACCGCGCTCATTAGGATATGTGTTTGCCATTCTGGCTCTTCAACAAACCTGGCGTCTATTCACACAATCGCATCGACGACATTTAATATGGTCAGTGTTTTGGACTGGTCTTACAATTCTTTCACACCCGGTTGTTGCCAAATTCCTGGTTTATTCCAGCGTATTAATTTTTTTGTTCAAAGGGCGCACTCGAAAAGGTTTCACAAACCTATTGGGAATAGCGGTCGGCGCTGCATTGCTGACTTCTCCCTGGTGGCTGCTGGTGATCTCCCGCCACGGAATTGCTCCTTATCTCAATGCCATACAAGCTGCCCCCCAATCCTGGGTTTCTTATCTGGCTGTTTTTCTTTTCATGCAAACCAATGAGCCATATTTGCACATCCAGGGAATTTTGGCGTTATTCGGAATATTTGCCTGCTTAAACTCACGGAAATTTTTTCTCCCTGCCTGGATGGGTAGCGTCTTCCTGTTAGAACCGCGTTTGGTCGCCTCGTATGCAATTATTCCCACCGCATTATTGGCTGCTGCCGGAATTGATACGCTGGTCACATCGATGAATTCGAAGATCAACAAAGATTGCGATATATCGAATGAATACCTAAAACCCCCAAAAGAAAACGCTAATTTAACCCTGGTATCAAAATTTATGCTGGGATTTTTCCTGATTTACGGGTTAGTGTCAGCTTACATATCGGCACCGCGCCAATATCTCTCGGCGGAAAACATCGCAGCGATGACGTGGATAAAAAATCATGTGCCGGCTGGCAGCAACTTTTTGGTTATTTCGGGAATAAATGGCGCCGGCGAGGATTATATCTCCGAATGGTTTCCCGCCCTTTCCGGCTCGGCGAGCTTGGCTACCCCACAAGGCTGGGAATGGCTTTCGAGTATCCATTTTATAACCCTATGGAAAAATCATGATCTACTCCCAAGCTGTACTCAAAATGAAGCAGATTGCCTTGAATATTGGGCAATTGATAATCAAGTTCGGTTTAAATATGTTTATCTGGACAAATCCTCAGCAAAAATGAAATTCCTTAATAAATCACTCAAAGAACAAGGATATAAGAGTGTGTTTGATAACTCGGGAGTGATTATATTTTACTCGGCTCACCAATAAAGAAAATTTTTTGACGTACTTTCTTTAATAAAACGGAATATTGAAACCGTTTGATTCTCATACACTAATTGATATTCTGGCGACTTTCGCATTTCTGCCTCAATGGGGTATGGTGTAATATTTCCATCATTATTAGATAATTTTCCTGAGATATATATCATAGTGTACCCGAGATTATATTTATAGTTCACATAATCCAGGCAAGATAAATTACTTAAAAAGCATTTACTGACATCCTCATGCACCTCTTGCAAATTGTAATATTCTCCCCTTCCCAGCCATTCACTGCCTTGAACCGTGGCTACGCTTCTACGATCAGCAAGAGCTGGAAACCATTCACTTCGATTATCGACCTGCCATGTCGTTGCTTTTGATAAGATCAAGAATTTATCATCCTCTGCTGTGTTGTTTTTTATCCAAAGCATTGCAATTCGATCATCTTGCGACACATGATTCAAACTTGCACCTGGAATCATTAAAAATGCCATACTGGTAACTGCTGAACGGATGACAATATAGCTGATCAATATGAACCCAATCCAAGAAATTTTTAACCAGCCCTTTTTACTAACCTCATTTTCATTATGATCATTGTTTTGAAAATGCACATTGAAAAAAAATGGGGTAATAATTTCGTTAAAACCAACTCCCGACAAAAACGCCATGGGTAACACCAAACTACGATCCATACTCCTGGGATTAAATATCACAATAGCCGTTAAATATATCGGTATTACATATTCTTTCTTTTGCAAACTAACCCCCAACCCAAGCAAAGCAAAGATAATCAATGGAGTATAGAAGGCTTCTCCTGAAATATTCCCGAAGAAAAATCGAACCAGGCTTTTTCCTTGATTGAATTCGCCGGAGAATAAAGCCGATTTCAAAGGAGCCACGCCATGATTGTGGATGATCGAATAAAAATAGGGCGTCATAACCAGCAAAACCCCGCACAAGAATATCGCGCCGAATTTCACGCAATTAGTAAGGCTATCTTTTAACAGAAAAGAGATCAAAATTAATATCACGGTGATCATGCAAATTTCGATATGACATAATCCCGATAATACCGCCAATAAAATCGTGAATATTAAGTCTTTTGTTGAATGCGTTCTAATAAATATTAAGGACCAATTCCATGCAAGGATCGATAATAAATAAGCCGGGGAACGGGTTAAACCTCCCCCCATGATCAACCACTCATACGCAGGTGGTAAAACGGCAAATGTGAGGGTTGCAAATAACACTTCGTTTTCATTTCTTAATATTTTTCGACAGAGAAAATAAAACGCCGGGATCGTCAGAATATTAAATGCTAAGGGGAGAAATCGCATTATTGTTAATAAATCAATACCAAAATATTCAAGTAATCCAGCAAAATATAAAGACAATGATGGATATGCATAAGGGATATTATTTTGGTTGTAGGATGTAAAAATTGGTAAATTAAAATGATTTGCTACAAGATCATTGACCATTGAATAAAACAACCCCCCATCATTGAGCGGAAAATCACTAAATGATACCAAGCCAATTCGAATAAGAACCCCAATAAAAAAAATAATAGAAAAATAAATAAATGATTGATTTATTCGGTTGAATTTTCGAGTGAGTATCATGTAATTGTGTTTCCTGAATTCAAGAAGATTTATCTCTTTATTAGAGATTTTTTAAGCTGCACAATTGGGTTTATAACCCAATTTCAAGGATTTTACCCTAACACACCTGTAAACTTCACCAGAATAATTATGACTTTGTTTAGCTTATAATCGATTAACCAATCGAAAATTCAGCCATCTCAACTAGCCATGGAAGTTATCCATTGTTAAAATTTGTATTAAAGAATTCATTTAATATCCTAATCGATATCACTCTGTTGATTATCATTGGATTCAATCTATTATGGGTATTTCGCAATAATGGTCTCAGAGATTTTGGCTCATTTATCGCTGCTGGACAAGCGGCAAATTCTGGTGAAAATCCTTATCAAGTCGATAATCCTTACACATTCATAGTAACCTTCGAGCCATTGAACCTTAAGGTGCCTTCGTACAACCTTAATCCGCCGATTTCGGTGGTACTCTTCCAATATTTGGCAAAGCTAGATCCATTGATCTCATATCGGTTATGGCAGGGATTTTCAATTTTATGCTATTTCCTATTAGTGCTAATTTATTGGATACACACTCAAAAAAATCTTTCCTTCCAAAAAATCCTTTGGTCATTTAGTTTAGCTGGACTTTGGCACACCATTGAATTAGGACAGATTTATCTTCCATTCGCATTACTCTTCGGAATTGCATTAATTCTTTTAAAGAATAAAAAATTCAATTGGATTGCCGGAATTCTGATTGGGATTTGTATTGCTATAAAGCCCAATTTTATCTTGTTGATCGTGTTCTTCATCCTATTAAAAAAATACCAGACTTCAATTTTTGCATTGGTATCTGCGGCTATGATCTCTATCATCCCTATTATGATCTATGGTATTGATATCTATCGTCAATGGCGTGTTGCCATTACTGCATACAATGGTTATGCGATACCGGGGAATAACTCAATATTAGGTTTATTAATCAAATTTGGAATAGAAAATTCAACCCCGATTATCAGCCTTTTGCTGGTTATCGTAG
>JAAZNS010000167.1 GCA_012798185.1 Chloroflexota bacterium
AAGATAAAATCGTCACCATCAGCCGCGCCCAGGGTTCGCTGACCTTTCCCGCCAATTTTCAATTGGTGGCTGCGATGAACCCCTGCCCCTGCGGCTATTTTGGCGACCCGCTCAAACCCTGTACTTGCTCCCCCTCCACCGTGACTAAATATCAGAAGCGCATCTCCGGTCCGCTTCTCGACCGCATCGATATCCATGTAGAGGTGCCGCGCGTCGAATATGACAAGTTGAGCGACAACCGCCTTGGTGAACCCTCGGCTGTGATTCAAGCGCGGGTGGAGGCTGCCCGTGAGCGCCAGCGTAATCGCTTTCTTTCCGCAAAATCATCCGATGCAATATCATCCCAGCCGGGATCGCTTCCTACACCGGAAGTTACCTGTAATGCCGATATGCGCCCTGCCGAAGTACACCAATTCTGCGAGCTGGACGAAGCCGGGCGCTCGCTGATGCGCATGGCAATGGGGCAATTACAGCTTTCTGCCCGCGCCTACCACCGGGTGCTCAAGCTGGCACGCACCATCGCCGACCTGGCTGGCAGCGAGTCCATCCAAACGCCTCACCTTGCAGAGGCGCTACAATATAGACCGAGGATTTTAGATACAGGATAATCAAATCATTACACAATGCCATGACTATTCATTACTACACTATCAATCTTGGGGGAAATATAAGCTTTTGGATAATAAAGGGAAATTTTTCCCTGAACCCTTAAGGAACATCAATTTCGCTGAACAATATCATATTTGAACCTTCGACTAGACAAGCCATTACTAGCGCAAGAATTTCTATCCGAAAAATCTGGTTAAAAATAAATACACCCCCAAAATGATATAGAAGTCATTAATAATCTTTCGATTTCACTAATGGATACCAAATGGAAATTATGAACCTTTGCGAATATAATCCCATATTTCACATGTGAATTCATGCAGTTTAATGAGGTCTTCCGGCTCTACTTTATTAATTGTATCTATATAGGATACGATATCGTTTTGAAAATCACCCAAGTACTTGCGTGCCTTTTTATTAGAATATGTTAACCCTAATGCTAGCCCAAAAAGCATTAACATAATATCTTTACTGAAAGGTAATTCTAAGAATATATTCAGAAGTTTTCGATCGGAATTTGAGTATTCAACATTGCTTATGGTAAGTAAGATAGCCGTGATGATCTCCGCGCATAATGCTTGTGGTGATACAGTAATTTTTACAAGAGCAGATAATTCATATATGATATGATCCGAGTTAGATTTTCTTCTTCTTTTAATCAATGAAAAG
Source organism: Chloroflexota bacterium (assembly GCA_012798185.1). Lineage (GTDB taxonomy): Bacteria > Chloroflexota > Anaerolineae > Anaerolineales > UBA4823 > JAAZNS01. The sequence continues at coordinate 1,279 of JAAZNS010000167.1, forward strand.
ATAGTTCCTTTTAAGTCTTCCCATTCTTCTATTTCTGCTTGCTTTTCTTTCGATACTAATAATGTTTCATCTTCCTAGGCTGCTATAGCAAGCAAATCTTGCATATCATCAGGCCAGTCTTTCCAAAAACCATCATAGGTTGAGGTTGCTTTTTCCATAGCGCGAATTAAAAAATTTCTCAATTGCTCCCTTTTAACCCCTTCTCCACCTAAAGGTCGGAAAACAAGATCAATGCTCTTCTCAGCCGGAACAAACATCACTTTCGATCTCCCGTGAATTTCTGGATCGGGGGGAATTACATAGACGGCTCTTAGAAGATCCTTTGACTCAAGCAGTTTTAACATATCATATGTGGTGGATTTACTTAATCCAAGTTCCTTTGCGAGCGCTTCATAATGAACTGGGGCTTGCGATTTGGCGAAATATTCAAGAAATTTTATCAAAATCACTTGTTGTCTTACAGTGAGTTTCATTATTACTGTTCACATTCTAAGAAATCAAAATTGGGATAATAAAACCCCTTGCCTCTAGGTTTATTTCCTATTAATAATTTCTGCATAAAGAGAAGTTTATCTCATTACCTTACTACCTTCCGTATTCTAACCCAACAATAAAGGTATTGTAATCAGAATGATTATCCACATCTTTCAAACAAGTTTATCTGATTTAAAAATGTTATAAGCACCTTTTTCGTTTGGTTAATCATTTTCAATAACATTATTCTAAAAACAAAACACGGCTTAATGAGCGTCATTAGCATAATCGAGATCTATAAACCACTAAAAGCATTAATACCTGAGTTTCTCATTTTAGGAAAAAAACAGCAAATTTACTCGTAAAAAAGGCATTTTGAGGACACTAACGAGAAAAAATAGAAGGGGGATGAGCTAAAATTGAATATATGACATTCATCCGAAAAGTTAAAACAGCAAGT
>JAAZNS010000168.1 GCA_012798185.1 Chloroflexota bacterium
TCTGGGGCAAACTCTGCCTGACCCGACGATGACGGAGATTTGTGATCTTAGTTGATGAAGGAAAAATAATGAGCATGTCATTCGATTTGCCGCGTATTATCAAAGAATTAAACCTGGATGTGCCCATATACCGCGTGCAGGCGTACGATGATTGTGTTGCCCTGCATTTGTATGGCGGTAAAGTGGTTACCTGGAAACCCAATCTCCATGACCGGTGCCCGGTCACCTGTGACCAGGTGACGAAAAATCAAGCTGCGCTCGAGCAAATCTGCAAAAACCGAAATAGCAGGAAAAGGAGAGAAGAACAATGATCGATCTGGTGAAATTTTCTACCGAACCGGCTACGGGCGGCGGTTCGGGAACAGCAAGCGCTGTCGGGTACAGCCCTCCTGTAGAAGGCAAAATATTATCGGTCAATGTAGCGTATCATGAAAACATGCCGGCTTCCGCGGATGTTGCACTATATGAAGAAGAAGATCCTACACAGGAAATGATCATCCAAAGGCTCAATAATAATATCAATTTCCGCTGCTATCCGCGCAGACCGGTGCAAACCAATAGCAATACCGATATCACCTATGACGGGACGCGCAAGGTTTATGATGTCTATGTCGTGCACGGCAGACTTAAAGGCACCCTTACCCAGGCTAACGATGGCAGTATAGCAATTTTCACGGTGTGGGTGGAACGGTAAAAAAACGAGAATAATAAAACGAGAGTAATGAATTTACCTTTGTGTCCAGTAACCCGGTCTCATTAAGTAACACGAGGCGCCGGACACTGGACACGGGGAACTTTCAAGGGAGGTTCGATGGTAAACCGACAAGAATTGCGAACGATGATAAGACTACGCCTGGGAGATGTGGCAGAAACGCCAGTTCTGGCGGATGCTCAGCTCAACCAATGGATCAACGACAGCATCCGCGAATATTCCAACCATTTTCCGCGTTTTGCGGAGGTGCATATTGCCTGTTCTGCTGGGGTTAGGGAATATTCTCTTAATGGCAGGATGGATGAATCTGGTGTAGCGGTAAGCGGAGCCGATGCAGTGCTGCGGGTGGAATACCCATTGGGAGAAAAACCACCCCGAATATTGTTACGCCGCAGTGAGATGGATAGTCGCTTTATTGGTGAAAATTGCTATGATCTGCGGAACGACCTGCCAGTGACCCTGGTGTTGGGTTCGGTGCCAAAAGGTATGGAAGTTTTGAGTGTTTGGATAACCTGCGCTCATTCCTTACTGGCACAAGATGCGGATGAAATATCCTTGCCGGAACATCACCTGGAATTGATCATTTTGTTTACGCGGCTGCTGGCTCTGCAAGAACTGGCTATGGGAGAGGCAGTTGATCCTAGCCCCACCGGGGTTATTCTGACCGGTCTAAATTCAATGGCTGCTCGGGCAAAACAAGATTACGAGACCACCCTGGCAGTGTATATAAATTGCAGCAGCCCGGGAGGATCGATATCGAAGTGGGAGAATTCCTGTCCCTTGCTCAGGCGATCATTTTAATGAGTATGTTTAAGGTTGTGGTTTTATCAACCCTGACATCATTCCATCCAAGCGGGGAGGAATAGGGTGGGGTTGAACAAAGAATGCATTAATTAAAATCATAGAATTAGGCTTGACTAACCAGGTTATTTGATTGCGTATGAAACAGGTTTATTTGTATAATGATTTTAGCGGTTTGGAACGATATTTTTATTGAAAGGAGAACAGGGTATGAAGATCAGCGCACGCAATGTCATCAAAGGTAAGGTAAAAAAGATCGTTAGAGGTGCCGTCAATGCTGAGGTTGTGATCGAGGTCGCCAGCGATGTCGAAATCGTATCGGTTATCACACTTGAATCGGTGCAGAGCCTGGAGTTAAAAGAAGGGAAAGAGGTATATGCCATCATTAAAGCCAGTAATGTAATGGTAGGCGTACCTCACTCAGCTCACTAGCGGTCTGACCAATAGTGTCCTTAGTATTAGGATAACGATATTCTCCCCTCTACCCTTATTGGGACTTTCCCATAAGAAGTCGGTCACCCTGAGCGGAGCGAGTGGGCTTTTAAAGTAATTATGATGTTTCGCTTCGCTTAATGAAACACACATCATGCAACATGACAAAATTGTTTTTAGACAGCCCCATTCTTATTGGAATAGCGTTTTCCCTTTTCCCTTTGCGAGCATCCTTAGCGAAGTAAAGGATGATGAGCGAAGAGGATTACAGGGAAAAAACAACTATATTAAGTGTTTATATATTGATCCGGCAGCCGGCGGCAAAATATTCCAGCCGCTCACCCATCACCGGCTTGAGCAGGTGGAAGCCTTTCTGGCTGGTGCAGTGTCCGGTGAAATATTGCTTTACCGGATATTCTAGCAGTGCCTTCCCTAGATGGGTGATTTCCTGGGGAGTGCATCCTCCGGTGTTTAAAATGGGCATGCCGATCAGGTGAAAACCACCAAATACAGCTTCTATGGGCGTGCCGGGGAAACATGCCGTCACGGTGTCCATTACGTTGAGGATGCCGCGATGAGAGCAGCCGGAAAATACCACCAAGCGTCCATTGTTTTCGATCACCAGGAGCAGCTCGTGCTCGAAGGGGTCGATTTGGCGGTTGCTGCCGTCTTCCAGGAAAAGGAAGCGGTTTCCCCGCGGAACCGGATGCTGCCGGCTAATTTGGGTGATAATAAAGATGCCAGGCAGGATCTCCGTTTGTTGATCGATGAAGTGAAATCGTTGCGGATGCTGCTGAAGGAGTGATTTATCGATTCCCGCATCCCGTCTGATGATCTTAAGAATCCTCACGGTGCAATCACCCTGTGGCAGGGAACGTAAAAATAAAGGTGCTGTGTGGTTGTTGCCGATGAACGCAGCCCAGCCACCGCAATGGTCGTTATGATGATGGGAGAATACAGCGGCATCGACCCGCGAAATATCCACCCCCAGGATGCTGGCGTTGCGCAGGAAGGCGTCCGATTCGCCGCTGTCGAACAGGATAGATTGGTTACCGCGGATAATGGCGATGGATAAACCGTGTTCGATGGTAAGGGCGGGAACCTCAGGTGAGCGCAGGTTGTCGATTAGGGAGATGATTTGCATAGTTTAATATGGGCACTGGATATTGGATTTTTTGATAATCAATGATCTTTTATAAAGCGGTGGATATCTTGGTTTATTTATACTAATACCTTACCAATTGAAAATCATTTATTTACAACCCTATGTATAAATAATTATACACCAGGAGTAATTCGGACTGAAATTAGGGTTTATTTGGGGACTGTTTTAAAGGTAGATTTTGTCGTGTTAAGTGCAGCGAAACATCCCTTTTCATAATGAAAAGACCCTTCACTTCACTTAGGGTGAAAGCTTACTTTTAGGACAGCTCCTCTATTGATATCAAACCTGTGCAGCAGGCTTCTCGCCTGAGAGTCATTGATTTCAATTAACAGTGCGGCAGTATCTATGCCGCCCCAAACGTGTTCCTCACTTGACACCTATTGGAAGCTTCGATATAATTATTTCGGAATATTAGGAATATTCGGAAATATAGGATTGATGAAGAAACTAACCCGCCGCCAACAGGATTTTTTAAGCCGCTTTTTGGATGTATACATCGAGGCAAATGAATCACTCCATTATACAGTCGTTGCAAAAAGATTGGGCATTAGCAATGTGACTGCTTATGAGATGTTACGGTTGCTGGAAGAACGCGGCTTGGTGGAAGCGTATTTTCACCTTCCCGAAGGCGATCATGGACCGGGCAGGTCTACTGTGCTTTTCCGTCCCACAGCAGAAGCCAAACGTTTATTGCACGAAATTGCCGGCAAGCGTGATGAGGAAAACGATTGGGAAACCATAAAAGCAGCTATCCTTAACCAGTTGGAAACCGGAAAATTAACGGGATATGAATCCTTGTTAAACAATCTGCTTGCTCGAATTTCCGAACGATGCTCTCCCCTGGTGTTTACGACCGAAATGATTACTGCAGTGATCCTCACAGTGGCGATGTTAAAAGACAATGCGGTAGCAAGCGGATTGAAAGAACGCCTGCAGCGCATTGGGTTGCCCGGCGAGATCAGCTTGAGCGCTCTGGCTGGGATTGGGTCGGTGCTTTCATTGGCAGAACGAGCGAACCGCCAGGTTGCCAACTTTTTGATCAACGAAAGCGAAAAATACCAGACGATGCTGGTGCAGATGAGCGAGGATAACCGGCGCCGTTTATGTGAATTTGCCCGGGAAGCTGCAAAAATTATCACTGAATAATAAAAATCTATTCGTAATAGGAGTAACCTTATGCCTCGCATAGCCATATTGACCGACAGCACCGCTTACCTGCCTTATGAAACAATCAATCGTTATCACATTGAGGTTGTCCCCTTGAAGGTTAATTGGAAGGGGGAGACCTATCAGGATGGTATTGATCTCACGCCTCAAGAATTTTATACCCGCCTCGAAAATGAGACCGAACTGCCCACCACATCGCAGCCTTCTATACAGGATTTCATTCAGGTATTCGAACGTCTGGCGCAAGACCACGATGCCATCATTGCACCGCTTATTTCTTCGGGTATCAGCGGGACAGTTGCTTCGGCGCAGGCGGCAGCGGCTCAATTCAACCGCATTCCGGTGGAAGTTATCGATTCACATACCACATCCGCCGGACTGGCGTTAATCGTATTGGTCGCTGCCAGGGCAGCAGCAGGTGGTAAAAACGCGGCACAAATTAAAGAAGCTGCAATGGCTGCAATTAAAAATTTCAACACTTTTTTTATGGTGGATACATTAAAGTACTTACATCTTGGCGGCAGGATTGGAGGTGCTTCGCGTTACCTTGGCTCAGCGCTTAATATCAAACCAATCCTTTATTTCAATGATGCAGGTAAGATCGATGCCCTGGAACGGGTGCGCACCCGGCGCAAAGCCCTGGACCGGTTGGCGGAACTGGTAATTGCAAAGGCAAATGGCAGACCTGTGCATCTTGGGTTGATCCATGCCAATGCTTTTGAAAATGCCCGGTATGTTGGTAAGGCATTAGAAGCAAGCCTGAAATGTGAGGAAGTCATCACCCTCGAACTGAGCCCAGTCATTGGCTCACA
>JAAZNS010000169.1 GCA_012798185.1 Chloroflexota bacterium
CTTCTGCGGCCTGTTCGTTCTGCTGTTGTCACTATCAATGGAAATGAGTTGTTTGCAGAACCGGATATCTCGAATTCAGTGATATCTGTTCTGAAAAAACTTGATTCCAGGACACTAATTTGAGAAACTCAGGTATTAATTATACGGACTAAAAATCCGCTGTAGCTATACCGTATAACCAACCAATAATCGTATGTTATATCGCTATTTCACTTAAACCTTTCAATAACCAATACTACCCTTTATATAAAAATTATACCCGATCATCTTTTAGTAACAACCATTTATGAGCGATTTATCAATGCCAAAATCGAGAAAACTGCTTGACCAGCTTCGCGACGCTATCCGCTTGGAGCATTACTCCAGCAGCACTGAGAAAACCTACTTGAACTGGGCAAAGCGCTATATCCTGTATCACAACACCCCATCCGGCTGAGATGGGCACCGCCGAGATCGATGCCTTCCTCGCGCACCTGGTTTAAGGCGTGTGGCAGCTGATATGAATCAAAAAACGCCCTCCGAGAGGAAGGCGCTTTGTTTTGTAAAATACAATTAATAGGTTACGGTTGACCCGCAAGCACCGGCCTGAACTTATACCCGTACATACGACTCGGTCCGCGGGGGAGAGGTAAAGATTATTGTCTAACGGCTTGCGTTACCCGCGGGTGGGTGGGACGAGAGAACGCCATTTTGACGGAACCAACTTCAAGCCACGCGAACTGCCTGAAAACGCGGCGACTCCCACCCGTCGGGTGCACGCTGTGTTAGCCTACTTCCTGCTTTCAGAAACCACACCAAAGAATTTACCTTCCGTGATTGTGTTTAAGTTGTTCATAGGCGGCATTGATGATTTTCATGCGCTTCTCAGCAATTTCTTGATATTCAGGAGCTAATCCTGCCACTTTGTCTGGATGATACATTTGCGCCAATTTCTTATAAGCGGCGGAAATATCTTCCCAAGAAGCGTCGTTAGGAACATCCAAGATAGTGTAAGCATTTTCTTCTTTTGGGGCAGATCCTTTATGCTCACCTTTTTTGGTTTGACTCTGATAATTTGATTTTGACGACTTGCCGCTGGATGAACTTGCATTAGGTGCTTGAGAATATCGAATGTAATCTAAAAGGGCATTAGCGAACTGTTGAGCATGTGCGAGATTGGAAACGTGAAAATGCAAGTTAAGACCAGTTTGTGAAGAGAGTTCAATATAACCATATTGGGCAATTGGAATTTGGCGATTGTCCCTAAATCTCATATCGGGTCCACCATCTTTCCTTACATAGCGCCATGTGTAGTCAACAACCTGCGAGTCGCGTGGTACACCCTCATCTTCAATAAATCTTGTCGGTGAAGTATAAACATTTAGAGATGTGTAATCAACTGCACCATATTTCCCGTTTTGAAAGACAAAAACTTGGTCGGGCAAGAAATACAACTGCATTGAATCAAGTAACAAACCATAAACCTTAATTCGAGTTTGGATAAAGGGGGGAAGCATATACCCTGCTCTAATGCGCCTACGATTTATGAGTGATGTTGCGCCCGCATTTCTTTTCCAATCCCAAGTAGGAGTTCGAGAAACCACCCGCCAAATGCACGCCGATTTAGAAAGGCTTTCAAGGGAGTCTTGAACGGTGACAAACTTTGCTTTTGCTTCATCATCGAGTTTATATTGAAGAGTGGTCGTTCGCGCTAACTTTTCCTGTTGACTAGTTACCCATGCTACCCAAATGCCAAAAAGCCAAACTCCTACCGCTATCAGAACCGAAAAGATTGCAAGAACAGGAAAAGCAATTTGCAATACAGAGGATACGCTATTCAGGATAGAAAAAGAAAATAAAACTATTATGCCTGCGAGAACGGTTGATAATATGCCAATTGTCAAGGCAAAGGCAGGTTGTTGAATACGTGAGTTTATCTGGGCAAGAGTATCTTTGTTAGTGGATTCAATCAGGTTGTCAATACTTGTAGTCTCGACGAAACTACTGTCAAATGATGCTTTAGAATTCTTGGGTGTTGTAGGCTGAGTATCAACTACCGAACCATCAATCTTCTGACGATAATAGATGCCATTCCTTCCCAAATGAATATACATTCCGCGCGGTCCAGTTGCAACCCGTGCACCTTTAACCCCAGCTGACACTCCGATACCTGATTTGGAGAAATTTAGGCGGAGAGGACCAACCTTGATACTTTTGCGGATATAGAAACTCATATAATTTTGCCAACGGAGTTTATTTTACACGGAACAGATAGTCCAGTATCAGCAGGCTAACGGTTTGCGTTA
>JAAZNS010000170.1 GCA_012798185.1 Chloroflexota bacterium
ATTCAAGATTCACCCTTTGCCCGTTCGTTATTTGGCGATGTACGCTGGGCATGGATTTGGTTGATTCTCCGCGTTTATATTGGCTGGCAATGGCTGGAAGCAGGATTAGCGAAAATTCAAAACCCTGCCTGGACGGGCAGTAAAGCCGGCGCTGCAATAACTGGCTTTGTAACCAACGCCTTGACCAAAACTGGCGGCGAACACCCTGATGTTCCCGGCTGGTATGCCTGGTTTCTGCAAAATTTGGTCTTACCACAGCCAGCATTTTGGAGTTACCTGGTTGCCTGGGGCGAGGTTTTGGTTGGTGTGGCTTTAATTATTGGCATCTTCACCGGCATTGCGGCATTCTTTGGCAGCTTTATGAACATGAGTTATTTACTGGCTGGTACCGTCAGCGTGAATCCGATTTTGTTGATGAGCGCAACCATTTTGGTTTTAGCATGGAAAACAGCCGGCTGGTGGGGGCTGGACCGCTGGGTGTTACCCGCCTTAGGCACCCCATGGAAACCTGGGATTATATTCAACAGTTCTACGAGCGCTTCTTCTCCCTCGATACAGCAGCAAAGCGAAGCTTAAGCTCTCTCAATTCTATTCAAACAAGGGGCTGTCCTAAAAATCGATTTTGTCATGTTGAGCGTAGCGAAACATCCCTTTTTAAAAATGAATAGACCCTTCGCTTCGCTCAGGGTGACAGCCTACTTTTAGGACAGCCTCTTCTTTTCTAACTGCTCAGGTTATGGTAGCAAACCTCTAAATTAGAAAAATCTAGGAATACTCCGCACCCACAAACACGTCAAATTCAGAAGTTCACTCAAACTTGCTGAGAAGTTTTTTTCATATTTTAAAATTCCGTTGGTAAACACGCCTGTCATAATTGACAATATTTACGGCTTAGCATAAAATTATCACGCGTGGTTATTTTTTAATTGATTACTTCGATTGATCGATCAATTCTTGCAAGATAATGAGGATGGGCTCTACAGATTTTCTCTTGCATATTCTCGACATCAAAATTTCACCAAGAGTTATAAAAATAATTTAATTAGAAAAAGGAGGTATCGAGCAAAATAATCAATTTTACTTCACTGTAAAATTTCAAAGCCGCCATACATTAAAAGTTCCCATTGAACAATACTGCGCCATCCGTTTTTTAAATTAATTTGCCAAAGGAGGCATCAAATGTGGATTGTTCGGGTAAATATGACGGATCTAACCTATTCTGTGGGGGAGACACCAAAAGCATATGAATATCTTGCAGGCAGAGCAATGACATCTAACCTGGTTGCCGATGAAGTCCCACCGCTTTGCCACCCTCTTGGTCCCAATAATAAGGTAGTATTTTCTCCCGGTATTGTTACCGGAACGCCTGCGCCTACTGCAGCGCGCATATCAGTTGGGGCGAAATCGCCTCTAACCGGAGGGATTAAAGAAACTAATGCAGGATCTTCCTGGGGTGCAGATTTAGCCGATATGCAAGTGAAAGCATTAGTTATCGAAGGCCAGCCAAAGCAAAAAGGGAAGTATTGGGGACTTTATATTACCTATGATCAAGCTGCCAGAAAACCAAAGGTCGATTTTTTTGACGCCTCAGAATTCACTGGGAAGCCGCTCACTCAAGTGTTTCCCAAAATATATGAACGCTACGGCGATAAAATATCCATAAGCGGCTGCGGTATGGTAGCTGAACATGGTTATAGTAATGCCGGCGTCGTCTTTAATGATCAAGAAAAACGGGCAACGCGTTATGCCGGACGCGGCGGGGTGGGTTCTGTTCTGGCAAGCAAAGGCGTGAAACTCATTGTCTTGAACCGAGAAGGTGTTCCCGGTGTGGAAATCAAGGATAAAGCTCTATTTGAAGAGGGAAATAATAAATTAACCGACGCCCTGCGCACCCACGCCATAACCAAACCCAAGGGCGCGCTTAATTCATATGGAACAGCCGTTCTAATTAATATCCTCAACGAAGCAGGGGGCTTGCCAACCCGCAATTTTTCCAGCGGAAGATTTGAAGGCGCTGCAAAGATAGCCGGAGAAGCTATTTTCGATGGCGTCAAAAACCGCTTGGGCAAGGAAGTATATAATCATGCCTGCAGCCCAGGGTGTATCATCCAATGTTCCAATACATGGTTCAAAGCGGATGGCAGTGAACACGCTTCCTGCGTTGAATATGAATCTGCCTGGGCGCTGGGCGCCGACTGTGGCATCGATAGCCTGGATGACATTGCTGAATTAATTAGATTATGCAATGAATACGGACTTGATACGATCGAGACCGGCACAACCATTGCCGTCGCTATGGAAGCCGGCGTGATCCCATTTGGAGATGGGAAAGGCGCGATCAACCTTGTCCACGAAATGGGTAAAGGCACTCCCCTTGGGCGAATTTTAGGCAGCGGTACTGAAACAACCGGACGAGCTTATGGATTGATCCATGTACCTACCGTAAAAGGTCAATCCATGCCTGCCTATGAACCGCGTGCAGTCAAAGGTATTGGCATCACCTACGCCACGACGACCATGGGCGCCGATCACACAGCTGGTTATACCATTGCACCAGAAATTTTAGGTGTCAGCGGTAAGCAAGATCCATTGAGCCAGGAAGGCAAAGCCGCTTTGAGCCGCAACTTCCAAGTCGCCACAGCCTTTATTGATTCTTCGGGACACTGCCTGTTTATCGCCTTCGCCATTCTCGATATTGCCAGCGGCTTCCAGGGCTTGATTGATGAGTGCAATGGCGTTTATGGAACAAAATGGACATCTGATGATATTAATGCTTATGGCGCAGCTATCCTCAAAAAAGAACGCGCTTTCAATGAAGCTGCTGGAATACGCCAAGAAGCCGATCGGTTGCCAGAGTTTATGCGCTTAGAACCTCTACCACCCCATAACCAGGTATTTGATATTCCAGATGAAGCTCTGGATTCGGTATATGGACAACTCTAAATTTTTATAAAAGTTCTGGAGAGGCTGGCTCAAAAGAAGATAGTCACTTAGATCGAAGCGAAGAGATTACTCTATATCAAATAAGATGTTTCGCTCCTCTTTGTGAAACTCACAGCGTGCACCACGACATTACTAACTTTTGGGTCAGCTTCCAGTTTTTAATGGTGTTTTTAACTGCTAATAATAAAATCTATTGCTGGCAGAGGAATTATCTTACCTCAAAAAACCATGGAACGCAGGCATTATCCATACTATTTAGACTATTGGCTAGGTGATAGTCTTGGCGCTTGAATCTTGCACCCTTGGTTACCAAATATCCATATACATTACATTGGTCATGGACACAGGAGATAATACACTGCCTGCAAGGAAAAAAAGATGCGAATTCGAGTAAAACTATTTGCAACATTATCGCGTTTCTCTAAAAGCGAATATTCTGGAGCGCCTTTCGAAATAGAAATCCCCGAAGGAACGACCATACAAGATTTAATTAACTTATTAAAAATTCCTGCCGAAGAAGCAAAAATCACCTTTGTAAACGGAATTACTCAACCCCCAGATTATCTAATCAAACCTGACGACGAAGTTGGTATTTTTCCCCCAATTGGTGGAGGGTGACATGAAGAATATCACCATTGATACATGGCTATACGGTAACTTGGCGCGTTTTGGAGGGCCAAATGCTGAAAGCAGCCATGCAAATATAAAGGTCGAACTCCCTGAAAACTCAACGATTCAAGACCTCCTTACTGCATTGCATATGCCGAGTGAAGAACGTGGCATCACGTTTATAAATGGAAACCTCAGTGCTATGCCAGGAATCCAACCCGATCTTGCGCATGTTCTTCACGATGGCGACCGGGTAGCATTTTTCCATCTGCAAAGTATGTGGCCGTTTCAATACCGCTTTGGGGTGGCAATGATTCCTGAGATGGCAGAACACTTGACCGCCAGCCAGAATCAGGGCATCCATCACGCATATCATGTAAAATAATCAGTAAATACATTCCCGGATAGAACACTGATATTTTGAATCCAAGGAAAGGGGGATATTAGATCAAATCACGATTGTAAAGCAAGTGCCTTTATTAAGCTCGCTCTCAACCGAGATAACGCCCCCGTGAGCTTCCACTAATGATTTTGATATTGCTAGCCCTAATCCAGCTTCTCCAGCTCGCTGCATGCGCGCAGTATCTCCTCTAAAAGACCGTTCGAAAATATAAGGAATGGCTTCGGGGGAAATTCCGCTGCCGTTGTCGCTGACTTGCAGCTGCATTTTGCCATCCAGGGTTTTCGCCGAGAGTACAATTTCTCCTCTCTGGGGAGTATAACGAAGCGCATTATTGATCAGATTGCCTAAAACCTGTGACATGCGCTCAACATCCACATAAATCGGCGGCAAATCTTCTGCGGCATCAACGCTTATCTTTATGCCCTCTTTTACTGCCTGAATTTGATAAGCTGCTGCTGTATATTTCAATAGATTTAGCGGGGAAACTTCCTGGCGGATGAGCGGCAATTCACCCGCATCTGCCAGCGATAGTGTTTTTAAATCGTCAACTAAATGGCTTAAATGTTGTGCTTCAGTATGAATAATGGAATATATCTCCGCTGAACCGGTAAATTTTCCATCATTCAGCGCTTCAGAATATCCTAAAATGACGCTTAATGGTGTCCGAAGATCATGAGCAATATCAGCAGTCATTTGCCGTCGAAGTTTAACAGAACGTGCCAACTCTGTGCTCATCTGGTTGAATGAGTCAGCCAGAATTCCCAATTCATCTTTCGACCGCACTTTAACCTGGTGACCAAGCTCACCTTTTGCCAATGCCTTTGTCGCAGCTGTCAACTCGCGCAAAGAACGCGTCATCGTCACAGCTCATATGCTCCCAACGATTAATGCCAGAGTTGCCGCAGCGATTGCGCTGTATATTGTAGCCTTGCTGACATTGGTGAGGAAATTTCCCTCCGGCGTCCCTGGACGCCAGCGATCGAATAATGGGTTAAACAACAGCCAAGCAATAGTTTCGCCATTGACTTTAATTGGTTCTCCTTTTTCGAATTCCTCAGCACTAAAATTTCTTCCCTCCCGGGCTCGAAAATCACCATAAATGATTTCCCCATCTGTACCAACCAGAGTAAATTGAGTTCTACGGACATCCCACGGTCCTCCTTCCCCAGGATTTTGCGGAGGATTCATATTCATAAAAGATGGGCGAAATACTATTTCCACACCTTCCCAGCTTTGGTTGGTTTCATAATACATCGTCAGGTTATTAATCAGGTCTTCTTGATTTTGATCAAGAATGAGCCTGTTGAACTGACTCTGCGTATTTTTATAAACGAACAATGCCACCAGGAATGCTCCAATAAGCCCAACAAATAGAAAGGCAAGAATGAGTTTGAAAACCAGGGAATTCAATGGAAGTTTATTGTTCATGAGTTTCTGGTGCAAAGCGATACCCTACCCCGTACACTGTTTGAATATACTTCGGTTCAGATGAATTGGGTTCGATTTTTGATCGCAGGTTTCGAATGTGGACATCGATGGTGCGTTCGTACCCTTCATAAGCTGTCCCTTGTAAATGGTTTAATAATTCGAGCCTGGAAAATACCCTGCCCGGCGCTGCCATAAAAGTTGCCAATAAATCGAATTCTGTAGGGGTGAGATCAACTTGTTTGGTATTGATGCGCACTATCCTCTCAGTGCGGTCTAAAAAGATATCGGCAGCGCGAAGATAATCTTGTTCACCGGTTGCTTTCTCCATTCGCCGTAACACAGCGCGCACACGGGCTGTTAATTCGCGGATACTGAATGGTTTTGTTATATAATCGTCCGCTCCCAATTCCAACCCAAGAACCTTTTCGCTTTCTTCCAGTTTAGCAGTCAAGATAATGATAGGCGTGTCTGCTTCACGGTTATATGCTTTTATGAATTCGTATCCACCCATTTCAGGCATCATTAAATCTAATATGACCAAATCGGGTTTTTCTTGCCGGGCGATGAATAAGGCTTCCTGCCCATTGGCTGCCGTGACAATTTCAAATCCTTCCTGAGTAAGATATTGTTTTAGAAGCATTCGCAGCTCTTTCATGTCATCGACGACGAGTATTTTCTTTGCCATTGATTCTCCTGTTATTTATACGATCAATATTACAAATGAAATCCGGTTTTTGGAGAAGTCTTGGATTGAAAAAGCAGAGCAGGAAATTTCTTTCACTTGGGCTGTTCTTTCATCGCTAACAGTAACACATTTAATTATCGCTCTTTCAGCTTCTAAACTTGCTTCAAATATACCGGTAATTATTTTTTTAAATTTCTTATTTATCATATTTATATCTGATCATTTTTATATTAGGTTCTTACTTTTCATACAACGGTTTAGTTCACAAGGCAAAAGCCCCGAATTTGA
>JAAZNS010000171.1 GCA_012798185.1 Chloroflexota bacterium
CCATGGACCATGAATATCTTAAGGTTTTCCACCTCGAATCGCAGCATTTCCGGTAATGATTGCAGATATTTCTTGTTTTCAGGTGAAAGATGATTATTAGCCCATTTAAACGCCAGATATTTTCCAGGTTTTTTGTTCTTCTTCCACTTGATCTGTTTTTGAGGAAAATTCAGCACCTTAAAATCATAATTCCCTAAAACACTCTTAGCAGATATTTTGCGTAAACAATCGAATATTTCATTGGGAAAAGCACCATACCCCAGGAAATCCCCCGTATTCCAAAACTGCTCCGCGTGATGTGTGCGGGCATGATTCACCACTGCTTCCAGAGCCGGCAGGTTGGCGTGAATATCTCCCATCAAGGCAACAATCATTTGGATTTTTCCAATAATTCAGGCTGGCGGGAAAGGAGGATGATCGAGAAGTACTTTTTCAGAGCCGCCCCGTTCGATTTCCCAGGGATAAACGATATGCGCATCGGTAATAGCAGCATAATAATCGGGATGGGCAGCACCAAACAAATTGCGATAGGGGTTAAAATGGAGTACACATGTATAAGGAAATCCTCCCGCTGCCGAGACCCTGTTCTTTACTGCAGTAATGGTACGCCCAGAACCCCAAACGTCATCGACGACTAAAACGCGTTTCCCTTGTAATAAATTCTCTTCCGGAAATTGAATAAATTGCGGCCAGGCATACAGACGTGCTTTTTCCATGGCTAGTTCGGTTGGAAAATCAACGGCTGCGATTAAAATATTTGCGATACCCATAGCCTCAGCCAAAAGACCGCCGGGGATCAACCCCCCGCGCGTGACCATCAACATCGTATCAAATTCCCCTTCGAACTGAGGCAAGAGATGGTCGATCAAACCTTCTACATCTTCCCAGGTAAGAAATTCCCGCCGAGCTGCTTGCATGCCTGCTCCTTAATTCTAATAATCACCTAATTATAGCAAAGAGATAGGGTCTGTTTCCACTCTCCAATCATTTAACCGCCGTCCTTTGATCACCGATGCAGGGTCAGTTCCGCGTAATACGATTTGCCAGCGGTAATAACCTGCTTCGCGTTCGAAAAAACACGGCACTGGTCCAATCATTTCGATAGATCGTGCATTTTCTTCTACAATCCATCCTTTGATTTGTCCTGCCAATTTCTGCGCATTTGCTTCTGCTTGCGCTTCGTCTAACGAGCGGTATTCCAGGCGCAATAACCGTTTAAAGGGAGGATAGCCCAATTGACGGCGATATTCCAATTCTTGATTATAAAACGATTCATAATCATGCTTTGCTGCAGATTGGATGACATAATGTTCAGGGTCAAAAGTTTGCAGGATAACCTGCCCGCCCAAAGGGCTGCGACCAGCTCTGCCTGCTACTTGGGTGAGCACTTGAAAAGTCCGCTCGGCTGCCGAATAATCGGGAAGATTTATCCCCACATCGGCTAAGACCACACCTACCAGGGTCACAAAAGGAAGATCCAACCCTTTTGCCAGCATTTGTGTGCCAATTAAAATATCAGCCTCGTGAGCGGTAAATGCTTTAAGGATGGCATCATGTGCCCCTTTTTGACGAGTCGTTTCATAATCCCAGCGTAACGTGCGAACATCAGGAAAAAACGCCTTAACCTCAGCTTCCACTCGTTCGGTGCCTGCGCCCAGCTGGCGAATGCGCTGGCTGCGACATTGCGGGCATTTGGCTGGCATACCGCGCCGGTAGCCACAATGGTGGCATAGCAGATTACCTGCAGCCGAATTTTTCGAATTGGATGGCGGATTATGAAAGGTTAATGGCAGGTCACATTGCGGACATTTGACCACCAAGCCGCAATCCCGGCAAAATACATAAGTTGCCATCCCTCGTCGGTTTAAGAATAGGATCGCCTGTTGATTTTTTAAGAGCACTTTCTGCAATGCTTCTTGTAAAGCCAGGCTGAATATCGACCGGTTGCCGATTTTTAATTCCTGCCGCATATCCACAACCATTACCGGTGGCAGCTCAATTGTATCAGCCTGCCCTTCATAAGATTGATAGCGGGAATACCCTCCCAGTCTGGCAGCCTGATTTTCCACCGTTTGTTTATGAGCAAGGATGCGGTTGGGTAAACGTAAATATTGCCATCGGTTTTGTTTTGCAAGATAGACGCTTTCGATATCCGGGGTTGCTGATCCCATAATGCACAATCCACCCACCAGCAGGGCGTATGCGGCTGCCACATCCCGGGCATGATAAAACGGCGGATCGCTTTGGTAGTATGAAGCATCATGACATTCATCCAAAATAATCAATCCAAGACGGGGTAATGGAGAAAACAATGCACTGCGGGGGCCAACCATGACATCGATATCACCTGTTTGTGCCCGCCTCCAGGTATCGTAACGTTCACCAGTCGATAAACGGGAATGGATCAACCCCACCCGCTCTCCAAACCGCCCAACAAAACGTTGAATTGTTTGCGGGGTCATAGCAATTTCCGGCACCAATACGATTACCTGCCGTCCCTGGTTTAACGCCATCTGCACTGCGTGAATATAAATCTCAGTTTTTCCTGAGCCGGTGACTCCGTGTAATAGAATGGGGCGCACACTCTCACCTTGAAATGCTGCCACAAATGCTTTCTCGATCTCATCCAGGCATATTTTTTGGTCTTGAGTAAGAATAGGTGGGTCATAGGGTTGAATCAGCATCGCCCGTAAAGGATCCCGCCAGGATTGCTGTTCTCCCAATTCAATCAAACCCAATGCCGATAATTTAGAAATATCCGCAGGTGTTGCGTTGCAATCTGAGACTACCAATGCCCTTTCCACTTCACCGGTTTTTTCTTGCAAATATTCCAAAATCGCTTTTTTACGTTGAAACGCTTTAGAACCCGGCTTTCCCAGTTGCGTCAGACACAAATCGATTTCGTGCGGCGCACAAGCCAGGCGGACTGTGCGCACTATCTTGGGTTTAATATCAGGATTAGCCAATATCGGTTGGACACTTAGAATCTGCTTTTTCACCAAGGCTTGCGCTGATATTCGCCAATTCAAGCGTGGAAAGGCATGAGTCAATTGGCGTCCGGTCATTCCCCCACGCTGCTTGACCATCTCCAGAATTCTTTTCTGTAATGGCGTAATTTTTTGTCCATGTGTAAGAGGGTATTTCTGCCCGATCTTGAAAAACGAATCTGCATGTTGAGATAATCCGGGGGGCAGCATCAAGTCGATCCACGAAGCCAATGAATTCAGCGTTGTTTCCGCGAGAAGCTGCGCCAGGGCAATTTGTTTTTCGGTCAACGCGGCGGTTGGGTCAACTAATGCTGCAACCGGTTTGGTTTCTGGGAAGTCTGGCTGATCAACAAAACGAATTGCCACACCCTGAACAAGTTGTCTGCCAAAAGGCACCTGCATTAAATGCCCCACTTTTACTCTACCTTCCAAATCGGGCGGCAGGTGGTAATGGTACACATTTGCCGCATGAGAGATATTTACGGCTACTTCGACATAGGTGGGCATTTTTGATTATTTCGATGGAGACGATTCATTAACTCGGGTTAATAAGATACGTTCAATTCGTAAATCATCCATACTTTCGACTCTTAACCGGATACCATCAGCCTCCACAACATCATGCAGATGAGGTATGCGACCCAATTTCCCCATAATGTAACCCGCAATCGTATCATAATTCGGGTCGCTGAGATTTAAATTCAATTGTTGGTTGACATCTTCAATCAAGGTCATCCCATCAATTAAAGCGCTGCCATCTGGTAGTAACTTGATTTCTTCACTATCCACGTCAAAAGGATCGCTCACTTCTCCCACGATTTCTTCGAGCAAATCCTCTAGGGTGACAAGACCTGCTGTGCCGCCATACTCATCTAGAACAATGGCGATATGCTGACGATATTGGCGGAATTGCTGCAATAACGCACCAACCGTTATTGTTTCAGGCACAAAAATAGCTTCCCGCACCAGTGTCCGAGCAGTGCTTTCTTTCCAGTTGCCCGATTGCAACACGCGTAATAAATCTTTAACGTGGACAATCCCCAGGATTTGGTCCAGATTGTCATCGTATACAGGGAATTTTGTATATGTAGACTCATTGATTAATTTAATGATTTCCACCAATGGAATATCTGCCTCTACAGCAACCATTTCGGTACGGGGGATCATCACCTGGCGGACCAGCAGCTCTCCAAGATTGAATATGGCATCCAGCATTTCGCGTTGCGGCGCTTTGATGACCCCACCTTCTTCAGAATCATCTAAAATTTGTTTTAACTCTTCAACAGAATAGATATTGAGATGTTCACCTATCATTTTTAAACCAACCATCGCCAATATCTTTTGAGTTATCCAATCCAAAATATTAATAAACCATTTAAAAATTGAATTGTACAGCCGCATTGGCTGTGCAGCAATCAAAGCAAATCGTTCCGGCTGGTGCAGTGTAGCAACCTTAGGAACTTGCTCTCCCATAACAACAGTTACGCTGGTGATAATTAGTAATGAAAATAGTAATGGCAAACTGGCAGTGATGGGTAAAAGAAATCGAATATGCTGCGGCAATTGAATATCCTGGAATAATGGTTCCATTAAAGCTTCTAAGGTATTTTCTCCCACAGCGCCTAAAGCCAAATTTACCGCAGTTACACCCAATTGCACGCCGGCAATCAACCGATCTCTGGTTGCCGGGTTTTCCAGCCATGATTTAACGATTAAGGCAGACTTATTTCCGGTATCAGCAATATTATCAATTCGAGCTTTGCGAGAAGTAAGTACAGCAATTTCAACACTCACAAAACAAGCGTTTAGTGCAATCAAGATAATTATCGCAATAATATTCCAGATCATCCTTTTTCCTGTGTTTTTCTGGTGATCACCGCGGCAGCATACCCCACCACCTGGCTGTAATCACCGGTTACATCACCCGACGTGCCATAATGCAATACTTGCATCGTGTTAGCGCCCAGATCTTTAGCTGCCCACATCACCGCGGCAACTGCACTTCGTCCGCAAGCAAAAGCTTTCCCTTCTTCTTCGGCGCGTAACACCAACTCTGCATCGAAAGTTTCCAAACGGCGCAAGAATTCCTTATCAAATATTTCTGCTTGTTCTTGTGAGTAAAAATGAGATAGATCGGTGCTGGCTACTAAAACATACTTCTTGCCCAACAATGTTTTAGCGATGATATTTCCGAATATGCGAATTCGACGCGGATTATAATCACGTACCATGATTGGGACGATTCGGAATCGTGTATCTAATACGCGTTGTAAGAACGGCAATTCAATCTCCAAGGAGTGTTCTTGATCATTGCCTACTTGTGTAAGTTCTAAATCTAACTCTGCTGCCATCTGATTTTGGATCGAACGGATTATCGCCTGATCGATATCCACAATTCCCAAAGGCGTCTGGTAAGCTGCATGTGCTGAGGTGAGGAAGGGTTGCGGGTAAGGATAATGCATCGGAGATACAATCACCACCACCTCGGGTTTAAGGCCGCGTAATGCCGCAAATGCATAACCGGCGATTGGGCCCGAATACAGATGACCTGCATGCGGGGCAACGATACCCAAGACTTCTCCATCAATTTCAGGTAAGACAGCAGACTGAATATATTCATCGACGCTTTCAGCCAACAATTCTTTATCCGCCGGGTACCATCTGCCGGCGATAGGTGAAGGACGCACATCCGCCACTGCTTTCATAGATCACCTCCAAGCATTGACTAATTTCATTTTAACATAAACGCGGCTCATTTCAAGCATGCGGTTAGCAAAAGAAAAATTTCTCGTTATTAAGAACAAAGATATGATATACTACTTGGCGATTAAAAGCGAAGAAGAGGATTAGTAAACACTGTAACGATGTTCCAGAGAGCGGTTCAAGGTGAAAAACCGCACATACGTCAGTGTTGAATGGACCTTGGAGCTGCAGGGTGAAATCTTTTCTGTAAAGTAGCCTGCGCCGGATTAGCCGCCGTTATCCCGGCTGAAAAGCGAGTGTACTGGCTTTCCTCACCCCGTCGTATCACCGGCGGGGTTGTTTATTAAATCAGAGATGGAGAAGAAACCATGAATATAAAATCATTTGAACGATATAATAACAAACTCAAGATCGAAAAATTACATTGCCTTAATCGAAATGATAAACCAGCAGACATGCTGAAAGCAGCAAGATAATCAATTTATATAACGGCTAAGCTGGAGTGGATGAGTATATATAAATTTGAGGTGATTATTCGGGGGATTTCCACTCTAGCCTGAGCAGTAACCAGTTTATTGAGAAATTTATCAAAGGAAGAGTGACTATGTCTGTAGTATCAACTGTAAAAAAGGGCAGAGTGTTTTCCGGCGCCCGTCCCACCGGTCGCCAGCACCTGGGGAATTACCTGGGAGCTATAAAAAATTATGTAGCCCTGCAAGATGAATACGATTGTGTGTATTGCATTGTGGATTTGCACGCATTAACAACGATGGAAACTACCGAAAATCTTCGCCAAAACACTTACGAAATGGCATTGGATTGGCTGGCAGCCGGCATCCGCCCGCAAGAAAGCATTATGATGATCCAATCGCATATCCTCGAGGTGACCGAGTTACATGTGATTTTATCCATGGTCACACCTCAGGGAAAATTGACCGATCTTCCAACCTTTAAAGAGAAAGTACGCCAGCAACCGCATAATGTTAATTACGGACTGGTTGGGTATCCTGTGTTGATGGCAGCTGATATTGTTTTATATAAGTCCAATGCAGTTCCGGTAGGCGTAGACCAGCAGCCACACCTCGAATTCACCCGCGAGGTGGTGCGCTCATTTAACTACCGTTTCAAAACCAATGTTCTCATCGAGCCCGAAATGAAAGCCACCGAATTTCCCAAAGTGCTGTGCATCGATGGCGTGCAGAAGATGAGCAAAAGCTTGAATAATCATATCGAGCTGGCTGCCACACCGGAAGAAACCCAGCAGCGGGTAATGCAGATGGTCACCGATCCGGCGCGGATGCGCCGCACCGATCCAGGAAACCCAGATGTGTGCAATGTCTTCACACTGCACAAATACTTCTCAAGCGCAGAAGAAGTGGCTCATATTAATATTGAATGCCGGCGCGCTGGTATCGGTTGTGTTGATTGTAAAAAAATCCTGGCGAAAAACCTCAATGCTCATTTAAGTGACTTCCGTGAGCGGCGCGCAAAATTGGATAAAACGCCTGATATGGTCTGGGATATATTACACGATGGTGCTTCCCGCGCTAAAGTGATTGCCAAAGCTACTATGGCAGAGGTTCACGCTGCCATCGGATTACCATAAGCTATGCGCGCCCTGCTACAACGCGTTTCTTCTGGGAATGTCATCGTCGATGGCAAGATCGTCGCAGAAATCGACCGTGGTGTTGTGATTTTGCTGGGTATTGCCCCCCACGACGGTGAAGAGCAGGCGCGCTACCTGGTAGAAAAGATTGCCAACCTGCGTATCTTTGAGGATGAAAATGGCAAACTGAATCTCTCTTTACTCGATATTGGAGGCGCTGCCATCGTCGTTTCTCAATTTACTCTTTATGCCGATACGCGTAAAGGTAGAAGGCCTTCATTCACCGATGCTGCCCTTCCCGAAATTGCCAGTCCATTGGTTGACCGATTCACTGAATTGCTTATTGAGCAAGGTGTGCCCGCCCAACAGGGGATATTCGGTGCCCACATGCTGGTGAACATCGCCAATGATGGACCTGTCACCATCTGGATGGAACGGTAATATCTTTTTTTC
>JAAZNS010000172.1 GCA_012798185.1 Chloroflexota bacterium
ACGCTTCCGCCCCTGGCGGAATTTTATACGCCCCCTGGGGGGCGTCATTTCTATCTCACACGCTTCTGGACTTGCTCCTGCGTGCCGTGGCCGCGGTGAGGAGCAAGGATGAAGGGAGCGGCGGACTAACGCAAAGGAGTGTTATTATGGCCGTCATATCCATGAAAGCGCTTCTCGAGAGCGGTGTTCACTTTGGTCATCGAACCCATAAGTGGCACCCGGCGATGAAGCCTTATATATTTACCGAACGCAACAGCATTCACATTATCGATCTCCAAAAGACAGTAAAAGCAATCGAACAGGCATATGAAAAAGTGCGCGATACCGTGGCTGAAGGGAATTCGGTTCTTTTCGTGGGCACTAAACGTCAGGCACAAGAGACAATCCAGGGGGAAGCTATCCGCGCGGGTATGCCTTATGTTACCACCCGCTGGCTGGGCGGTATGTTGACCAATTGGCAAACCATGCGCCAGCGCATCAATGAGCTGGAGCGTATGGAACGCATGCAGGAGAAAGGTGATTTCGAACGGTTAACGAAAAAAGAAGCGTTGATCCTCACCCGCGAAATAGAACGCCTTGAATCACTTTTGGGCGGCATCCGTCACATGACCCGCTTGCCTGCGTTGCTATTTGTAGTAGATGTATTCCGTGAACAAACAGCCATTCATGAAGCGAACTTGCTCAAGATCCCAGTGATTGGATTGGTGGACACCAATTGCGACCCAACCAATATCGACTATGTGATCCCTTCCAATGATGATGCTATCCGGGCGATTAAATTGCTGGTAGGAAAGATCGCTGATGCCGCCATCGAGGGCAAAGCCTTAAGAAAAGATATCGAAGAGGAAATGCCTGGTGTTGTTGAAACGCAAGGGGTAGAGGAAGAACGTGAATTATCAGATGAAGAATTATTAGGTGCAGCTACTCTAGCGAAAATTTCATATCGCGGCAAGGATGAAGATGAAGCATTAATCGATGAGGACCTCTTCGAAGAAGATTTAGAAGAAGATTTAAGTTTTGAATGGGAAGAAGAAGAAACTCCGAAGGGAAAATCTGGCGCTGGAAAAAATAAAACCATCGAAGATGAGGAAGAGAATTAGAAATGGCTATTACACTCGATCAAATTAAATCATTACGTGAAGAGACTGGTGCTGGGGTACTGGATTGCCGAAAAGCGCTGGAGCAGGCAAAAGGGGATTTTACTCTGGCAGTAGACTACTTACGGGAAAAAGGGTTGGCTACTGCTGCCAAACGTGCCGATCGTGAGACATATGAGGGGGTTGTCGAACTTTATTCACATGGAAATGGCAGAGTAGGCGTGATGGTCGAAGTCAATTGCGAGACGGATTTCGTCGCCCGTTCCGAGACTTTCCGCACCCTGGCACATGAATTTGCTTTACAAATTGCTGCTGCAGCGCCAAAGTATATTAGCGATAAAGATATTCCGCAGAGTGAGCTGGATGCCGAAGCAGAAATTGCCCGCAAACGCGCAAAAGAAGAAGGCAAAAGCGATGAAATTATCGAGCGCATTGTTGAAGGACGGCTGGAAAAATTGAAAAATGAAATTTGTTTACTCAGGCAGCCCTATATTCGAGACGACTCGATTACGGTTGAACAATTATTAATGCAAAATGTTGCTGCTATTGGAGAGAATGTCAATGTCCGGCGGTTTGTTCGCTGGGAATTGGGTGAAGAAGTCGGATAACTAATTGAGAAAGAGGCCAACCCCACGGTTGGTCTCTATTTTTATTTGACACAGGAGAAAAGATGGGATGGACCAAGAAGTGAAATACCATCGAGTATTGCTTAAATTGAGCGGCGAGTCATTGGCTGGTCCAGATGGCTTTGGCATCGATCCGAAACGCGCCGAGGATGTAGCCCAAAGGGTGAGTGAGGTGCGCAAGCTTGGCGTGGATGTGGCAGTAGTCATCGGGGGAGGTAACCTGTGGCGCGGGCGCAGCGGAATAGACCGCGGCATGGACCGGGCAACCGCCGATTATATGGGGATGCTGGCAACTGTTATGAACGCCTTGGCACTCATGGATGCCATGGAGCGAATGGACCTGGTTACTCGTGTCCAATCGGCTGTAGAAATGCATGCTGTGGCTGAACCTTACATCCGGCGCAGAGCTATCCGTCATCTCGAGAAAGGGCGTGTCGTGATATTAGGCGGCGGGACGGGAAATCCATACTTCTCTACCGATACGGCTGCTGCGTTACGCGCCATGGAAATTGGCGCCGATTTATTGATCAAGGCTACTAAAGTAGACGGCGTGTATGATAGTGACCCCATGAAAAATCCTCATGCCAAAAAATTCGAACGCCTGACGTACATGGAATCTATAAATATGCGCCTTGAGGTGATGGATTCCACGGCAACTACCTTATGCATGGAAAATCATTTACCCATTCTCGTGCTGAACTTATGGGATGCCGATGCGCTTTGCAAGGCGTTATTAGGTGAAAAAGTAGGCACATTGGTAACCGAGTAATCTTTTCGGAGCAGATTGCCATTATTATTGCATTCGTATATTTAAATATTCCCCCTTTCCGCTCTTCGCATTTTCGAGTATCCTTAGGGCTAATATAACCTACATCTTTACATCTTAAGGTGAACCGATCACTTGGCATGTTGATGGAGGCGACTATGCTGAAAGATGTTTACAAAGAAACAGAAATGCGCATGAAAGGGGCTATTCAAGCCCTGGAAGAAGACCTGGCAGGTATCCGCACTGGCAGAGCGAGCCCGGCATTAGTTGAGCGGTTGCAGGTGGAGTATTATGGAACGCCAACCCCTCTGATTCAGTTGGCAAGCATCAGTGTGCCAGAACCGCGCCAACTGCTTATTCGACCTTTCGACGCTGCCAGTCTGAAATCCATCGAACGTGCGATTTTGGCTTCCGACCTGGGATTGACGCCTAATAACGATGGAAAATCCATTCGCTTGAATTTGCCGCCTCTCACTGAAGAAAGGCGGAGAGAGCTGGTAAAAATCGTCAACCACCGAGTAGAAGAAGGGCGCGTGGCCGCTCGAAATGTACGCCGGGATTCAATTCGTGATTTAAGAGAATTCGAACAAGAGAAAATGATTTCCGAAGACGAGTTGAAAGAGGGCGAAGAAGAGTTGCAAAAAATAACTGATCGTTACATCGAGGAAATCAATAAAATCGGTGAAAGAAAAGAAAAAGAAATTTTAGAAGTTTGATTCTCCCTCAAGATGATAATGGCGCAACCACTTAATTTAACATTACCAGAAAAAGTTCCAACCCATGTGGCTATCATTATGGATGGCAATGGCAGATGGGCAATATCGCGCGGGTTGCCACGCATGGCGGGGCATCGCGCCGGTACTGAAAACTTGCGGCGTGTTATCGAAGCCTGTATTGAATTTAAAATCCGTTATCTGACCCTTTATGCATTTTCAACTGAAAACTGGGGCAGACCGCAGGAAGAAGTTCAGGGGTTATTGCGCATTCTCGAAGATGTGATCGACCGCGAATTACAGCAGCTTTTCGATCAAGGTGTTCAGCTGCGGCATATCGGCAGGCTGGACCGTTTGACTCCCCATCTGCGCAACAAAGTGATGCAGGCGGTGGAATTAACCCGCACCAATGACCGCCTGATCCTGAATGTCGCTTTCAATTACGGCGGCAGGGATGAAATTGTATCTGCTATCCGGGGAATGCTTCAGGATGGTGTGAAAGTTGAAGACATCGACGAAAAACTGGTTTCTAAATATCTTTATACTGCTGGCGTACCCGATCCCGATTTGATCATCCGTACCTCGGGGGAATTGAGAGGTAGTAATTTTCTAATCTGGCAGGGGGCATATTCCGAATGGTATTTCACGTCTACTTATTGGCCTGATTTCGATAAGGAAGAGTTACGTAAAGCTATCATCGAATACAGCCGCCGGGAGCGGCGTTTTGGGGGTGTTTCACAAAATTCTGAGGGCAACGGCATCAATGCTGGTTAAACGTCTTCTGGTCACCATTGTCTTGCTTCCAATCGGCATGGCGATCATCGTGTATGGCAGACTGCCGTTTATGCTGGTCATTGCGATGATTGCCAGTGTGGCAGGCTGGGAATATGTGAATTTACTGCGTAAAGCAGGTTTGCGCCCTGCCGGAATTTTGGTGATGGCAGGCACTGCGTTTTTTGTTCTATTGCGGGGTTATAACGGCTTTGATAGTACACCCTGGCTGCTTAGCTTGTTTTTGTTGATCAGCATGACCTGGCATCTGGTGGATTATGAAAGAGGCAGAGACCAGGCAGGCAGTGATTTCAATGTGACTGTGGGCGGAACGTTATACCTGGGGTGGATTGGGGCATATCTGGTTTCGCTGCGCGATCTGCCGGAGGGGAAGTGGTGGATTTTGGTGGTTTTTCCGGCGGTTTGGCTGGCAGATTCGGGTGCTTATTTCATTGGCACCCGTTTTGGAAAACATAAGCTTAGCCCGCGGTTGAGCCCTAAGAAAAGCTGGGAGGGTTACTTCGCCGGTGTGGTATGGGGAACACTAGGCGGCGCTTTATTTGCCGCCTTATGGCGTATTGGCGCAGGTCCACAAAGCGCCATTCTTCCCTGGCGGGGAGCTTTGATCGGTTTTGTTTTATCAATTCTCACTCCCCTGGGCGACCTGGGTGAAAGCATGTTCAAACGGCAGGTGGGCATGAAAGACTCCAGCAATATCATTCCCGGCATGGGGGGCGTATTCGACCGTATCGATTCCTGGTTATGGGCTGGGGTGATCGGTTATTATCTCATCGTTTGGTTTTTTTAAAAAATAACAAGATTTTCAAAATATACACAGAAAATTAAAAAGTTTTACCTGCAGATTTATTGATGCATTTTGCACCGGTGATTTAAATCGGGAGAAGCAGCGTTCCAAATTTCTTTTACCATAGAATGACAGGATTCACTTTCGGATATATTGGGTATGTAATATCGTAATTGACGAATATTCATTATCATGGTATTATTTTGTCATAATTAAACGCCCCCAAGGCGCTCTTATCCAGAGAGGCGGAGGGACCGGCCCTGTGAAGCCTCGGCAACCCCAATCCAGCATTAGCTGGTGGAAGGTGCCAATTCCGGCAGACGGATGTTCTGGAAGATGAGAGGGCAGCAATATGATTATGTTTTGCCCTTTCTGAATACCGGAAGGGGCAAATCTTTTTAATATTGGAGGCATGTATGAGTACAACGTTTATGGAGTCATCGAGTCTGCTGTTTACATCGGAATCGGTGACTGAAGGTCACCCGGA
Organism: Chloroflexota bacterium; assembly: GCA_012798185.1. Classification (GTDB taxonomy): domain Bacteria; phylum Chloroflexota; class Anaerolineae; order Anaerolineales; family UBA4823; genus JAAZNS01. The sequence continues at coordinate 5,266 of JAAZNS010000172.1, forward strand.
TAAAATTTGTGATCAGATCAGCGATGCTGTCGTGGACGCCTGCCTGGAGCAGGATCCTTTTTCACGGGTGGCGTGCGAGGCGGCTACTAAAACCGGCTTCGTGATTTTACTGGGTGAGATCACCACCCAGGCGCAATTGAATTTCGATGAGATTGTCCGCAAAGTGGTGACGGATATCGGCTACACCAACAGCGCCATCGGTTTCGATGGCAACAGCTGCGGTGTGCAGGTGGCAATTGCCAAACAATCTGGCGATATTGCCATGGGAGTCGACCAGGCGCTGGAAGCTAAGAAGGGTGAAATGACTGAAGCGGAAGTGGAAGCCATCGGCGCCGGCGACCAGGGGATGATGTTCGGTTTTGCCTGTGATGAAACGCCAGCCCTGATGCCAATGCCCATATACCTGGCGCATAACCTGGCGCGCCGTTTGAGTGAAGTGCGTAAAGCCGGGGTTTTGCCCTGGCTGCGACCCGATGGCAAAACCCAGGTAACGGTGGAATA
>JAAZNS010000173.1 GCA_012798185.1 Chloroflexota bacterium
ACCGGAGCCATCTGAACGGTGAACAGCGGTGATGGCAGCGGCGGGCAGCTTGTCTGCCAGATCCGGATTGAGCGCTACAATTGCCGGGTCGTTCCATTTTGTAATCGAGGCGTTGTAAATACCAACCAGGGTTGGACGATCTAATGTGATAGTAGTGGTTATGCCTTCGATGTTATAGATTGGCACTACGGCGCCCGCCAGCATAGGCAGCATCTGCAGGTCTTTTCCGGCGGCATATTCATCTTCTTTGAGCAGCGAGTCGGTTCCGGCAAAATCGACCGTATTATCGATGATGGCTTTCTTACCGCCGCCGGAGCCGATACCCTGATAATTCAGGGTGACAGCCGGATCGATATACTGATAAGCGTAAATCCATTCCGTATAGACGGGCAGAGGAAATGTAGCGCCTGCACCATTAATCGAAATGGAGCCGGCTGGCAGCGGCGTAGGTTCGGCTTCGGCGGTGGCGGTAATGACAATGGTTTGTGGGGTGCCCTCCACGATGCGGGTTACCTCAACCACCTGTGGTTCTATTGGTGTGGCTGGCGCCTGCCCGCATGCGCCAAAGAGCAGGCTGGCAGCCATCATCAAGATGACAATTTGATAAGACGTTTTCATTCGTTTTCCTCATTTTTTAATAAGTTTTGATCTTTTTTTCCAGAAAAATCATAGCATTTTAGATTTAACAGACGAATAAGTGCCGGTTAATAGTTTTTCAATGCTTTGTAAACGTTTGGTAAAAAGGGGGAAAAAGCAGCTGTCAGCTGTCAGTTTTTAGTTTTCAGTTATTGGCTCTCAGCTTTCGATTATAGAAAAGCAGCCAGATACCCTTTTATCGTGACTTGGACTTTTCGATGATAATGGCAGCCGAGCCAGTCAAAGCTGTCAGAGTTCTGCTTGCTGCTTACCGATATTGAACTGCGAAAGATGTATAAGGGAGTGAAAAATATCCCAAGTCGCTAAGGATATTTTCTGTTTTTTGAATATATCCCATAAATTGATAGTCATTCTGTGAAGGGCGAATGTTTTTGCATTAACTATATGAGATTGTTTACCTCGTTTTATTAAACATTCTATATGCAACAAAGCAATAACGATTTTTAAACAACTCTAAAAGTCATCAAACCGGTAAAGCCGGTTTATTGAGGATTGCTGTCGAATGGATACAGAATTGATAGTGATATGCAGAAAACTAAAAATTGACCACCGATAGCTTAAAGCCCTCAGCTTTTTTATTGGGCTATGGGAATATCGAACGAAAATGTGCTGCCTTTTCCCTCTTGGCTTTCAGCCCAAATTTTGCCCCCATGTGCCTCCACGAGATGCCGGGCAATTGCCAAGCCAAGCCCGGTGCCGCCGCTGGAGCGCGAGCGGTCGGTTTTATAGAAACGCTCGAAGATGCGGGGCAGATCTGCGGCGGGGATGCCAATGCCAGTATCCTGCACCGAAAATCGAACGGCGGCAGAATTTTGCCCGTTTTCTCCTTGGCACGCCCGTACGGTGATGACGCCTGAAGCTGGTGTAAATTTGATGGCATTATGGATCAGGTTGACCAGCACCTGTTCTAATCGGGATTGATCTGCCCGAATGAACGGCAAATCCAGCGGGCAATCGATGTTTATGGTAAGGCTGGCGCGTTCGGCTTGCAGGCGTAGCCGGTCTACCGCTTGGGTAATCAGATCGCATGGTGATGTGGCGATAAAATTCAACGGCACCTGCCCCGATTCGATGCGCGATAATTCCAATAGTTCCGATACCATCAGGCTGAGCGCATCGACTTCTTTTTCCATGCGCTGCAAGAAGCGCTGCGCAGCTGGCGGGTCGTTCAAGGCGCCTTCCTGCAGGGTTTCGGTGAGGGCTTTAAGCGACGCCAGGGGTGTTCGCAGCTCGTGAGAAATGTTGCTGATAAAATCCCGCCGCGTCCGTTCGGTTTGGCGCAGCCGTGTCAGGTTTTGCATTAACAGTAAAACACTGCCAGGCGACGCTTTTCCTAAAGGCGCTGCAACAACGAATAAATACAGTTGTTTGTCCATGATGTCCACGGCAGCGGTTTGAGTTTCCCCGGAATTTTTGCAACGCTGCCATAATTCGATCAATTGATGGTACCTTACCACCTCTGCAAAGGATTTCCCTAAAGAGGTAGAAGATGGCGCAGAAAATATTTTTTCGGCTGCCAGGTTGAGCAGGTTGATTTTTCCTTGGTCATCGATAATAAACACCCCGTCTGACATTTCTTGCAGCACAGCCGATAATTTCACCTGTTCCCTTTCTAATGCATCAATTTGCAGGTTCAGGTGATTTGCCATGTGATTAAATGCCCGTGTCAGTGCTCCGAGCTCGTCACTTGTCTCTACGATTGGAAATTTCGCACCGAGCCCTGCCTTGATATTTCCAGCAGATATTTCATCGACTGCTTTGGTTAGCTCCTTCAAAGGGCGAATGGTTTGTTCGGCAATAACAGTAGCCAGGAAAATCGTCACCGCCGTTGCCAATAACATGACCAACAGGATCGTTTGCTGCAAATGGGTGATATCTGCTTCGACTTTTTCTAATGGGAAAGCCACCCGTACCACGCCAAGCGGTTTTCCATGGGATGGGATGGCAACTGCCAGATACATCATCGATATTCCTAACGTCTCGCTGGCACGCGTACTGCTTCCCAGCCCTTGCCGCAATGCCTGGGCGACTTCGTGACGGTCTAGATGATTTTCCATTTGTGAAATATCTGCTTCAGTATCGCCGATAACAAGCCCCGTAGCATCGATCACCGTAATACGCATATCGACCAGATCGGCGTAATGTTTCAATTGAGCATCCAACGCTTGTGGGTCGGTTCGATCCTGCAAAACAGGGAGAATGGAATCACCAATCATGCGGGCTGCTGCCGTAAGTTCTGCCTGCTGATATTGCAGATAAGCTTTGCGGGTGTGAATGGTAATAAAAATCCCCAAACCAAGCATGGTAATTATGATTAAGGTTATAAACGGGATGGTAATCCTTGAGCGGATAGAACGAAACACAGCTGGTTATCCTTCGAAGCGGTAACCGGCGCCGCGCACGGTGACAATACGCACCGGATGAGCAGGGTCGCGTTCAATTTTTTCCCGCAGCCAGCTCATATGCACATCAACGGTACGGGTGTTGCCGGTGTATTCCCACCCCCAAACTTGCTCCAATATCATATCCCGCGATAAAGCCTGGCCGCGGTGGCGAGCCAGGTAAAGCAACAGGTCGAATTCCTTGGGTTTTAGCGTTAGAGGTTTTTCATCGAGCAGCACTTCCCGGCGTTTTAGATCTAAAAGCAGATTATTAAAACGGATGATCTCATTGTCTGGCTGTGCAGGCAAAGCTTGAGCGCCTTCTTTATCCAGCCGGGTGCGGCGCAGGTTAGCTTTGACCCGCGCCATCAATTCCCGCATGCTGAAGGGTTTGGTAATGTAATCGTCCGCGCCGATCTCCAACCCAATTACCCGGTCGATCTCGTCATCGCGAGCTGTTAGCATCAAGATAGGCATATTCATTTCTTGCCGCAAGATTCGGCAAACTTCGATGCCATCCAGGATGGGCAGCATAATATCCAATAAGATCAAATCCGGCTGGAAACGGCGGGCAGTTTCAATGGCAGCTTTTCCATCACCAGCGGTTTCCACCTCATAGCCCTGCTGTTTCAAGTTATACGCCAGGGTTTCCTGCAGGGTAATTTCATCTTCGACAACTAAAATTTTATCTGCCATTTTTAAATTATATCTCGACTGCGTCTGTTGATTTTAGTTTTACGAACCATCCTTCCAAAACCTGATTGTGATGGGCGATGATCTGCGGCGCTTCGAGCACATCGGTATTCCAGGTGCTGTGAGCATCTTTGATCAGGGTTACATCGTATCCCAGGCTGTATGCGCGCCGGCAGGTTGTATCCACGCAATACTCGGTTTAGATGCCTGTGACGATAAGATGAGAAACGCCTCGTTTTTCTAATGCCTCTTGCAGCACCGTTTCCTGAAAGGAATCGGGGTGGCGTTTGGGTACGATGAGCTCATCTGGCAAAGGGGTTATAGCTGGGTGGATTTGCCAGCCCGGCGAACCTTCTGCCAGG
>JAAZNS010000174.1 GCA_012798185.1 Chloroflexota bacterium
TCCGGCATTTACCATGTGCCCGATTTCTAAAAGCTGGCGTTCCTTTTCCTCTACATTTTGGGTATAACTTTTCGCAATATCAGAAGCGGTACGGTTGATCCCCGTAAAAAAGAGCATTAAATGTTGATTGAATTCAGCCAACCGCTCAACGGGAATGGTAATAGGGGTAACGACTACTTCGCCTGAAGGCGAAAAAACAATATGATTAAATCCGCCATAGGCAGCCACATATTGATCTTGCGAGCCAACAGTCTCTTTGATCAATTGCTGTTCGATAATCACGCTTTCTTCGGCAAGCTGCCGTTTTCCGGGCATGGTGCCTTTGAGTGCGTATAAGGCATGCAGCAAGCCCACTATAAATGACGAACTGGTGCCTAAACCACCGCGGGCGGGCAAATCAGCATCATAATGAATCTCAAGCCCCCGCTCGATGTTTAGAAAACGAAGCGTTTCACGCACACCAGGATGGATAATTTCATCGATATTCTGACAATGTTCAATTTTCGAATAGACGATTTTGTACCGATTCTCGAAGAATGGCGGCAAATATCGGCAGGAAAGATAGCAGTATTTATTGATAGCCGTTGCTAATACTGCGCCGCCATGCTTCGCCACCCATTCAGGGTAATCTGTACCTCCGCCTAAAAAAGATAATCGGAATGGTGTACGGCTGATAATCATGAATTTACCTTTACTCTTAACTGAGATTTATAATTCAATGAGGGAGGTGTATAACCTTCGCCAATCTCGAAAAGATTATGCTCAACAAGCTCACAAAGCAAATGTTCCACTGCCAGGTGCGCTTCCTGAATATATTGGGTATTCACAGCGGGAATTTCCACAGCCACATCCACCTGCAGCGGTAATTCCCCGCCTGCGCCGGTGAGAGCCACAGTGAACATCCCCAATTGGCGGGCGGTATCCATCGCCTGGATGATATTAGCAGAATTTCCGCTGGTGCTGATACCCAATAAAGCATCGCCTGCTCTTCCCAGCGCTTCAACCTGCCGCTTGAACACCCCCATAAAATCATAATCGTTAGCATAAGCTGTGAGGAAGGAGGTATCAGTGGTCAGCGCTAATGCCGGGAGAGCAGGTCTTTCCAGATCCTTGCTCAACCGGCTGACGAACTCTGCCGCCAGGTGCTGGCTGTCTGCGGCACTGCCGCCGTTGCCGCAAATTAACAGTTTACCGCCCTTGCGGAATACATATGCAATAATTTCTGAGGCAGCGATGATGGAATCGGTACACGTTTCAGCAACTTTGGTTTTAACCTTGGCGCTTTCAACAAGGTGCGTCCTGACTTTCGCTTTTAATTTTTCATCCACGCACAGCAATAATTTAAGACGTTCTTCGCGTGACTTTTTTAGTGTCATATCCAACTCTTCTCACCGGTAAAAAATGTATTCGCTAAAGTATATGATTCAGGCGTTCCTATATCGATAAATTCGGTATTGCTGCAATAGGCAAAAAGCCCGCTTCTCACCCACAGGGGAAAGGTTTCTTTTTCGATTGAAACCGGCTTTCCCTCCGGAATAGTGGCTATAAGATTCTTGGAAAGCAAATAAATACCGGCGCTCACCCATCCAGCGCCAATAGCTTCCTTCTTCTCTACGAATTTCCTGATTCTGCCCGTTTCATCGAAATCGACATTGCCATAGCGGCTGGTATCACCCACATGAGTTAACGCAATCGTGGCAGAATGATCATTTTCCGCATGGAACCTCCAAAAGTCTAGCAGGTCCAAACCGCAATAGGAATCACCGTTCATCACCAACGCTGTATCGGTTGTGATTAAGGGCAGCGCCAGCCGCAGCGAACCAGCTGTTCCTCTTGGCTCGTTTTCTTGCGAATATTGCAAATCCATCTGTCGATATGTATCACCCAATTCTTCCCGAATTTGTTCCCCAAGATACCCAGTACACAAAACTACCTTTTTGATACTTTTTTCGGCTAATTGGTCGAGCAGGAAATAGATAAAAGGACGCCCGGCAATTTCTGCCAGCGCTTTTGGACGATCTGCAATCACAGTACGAAGCCTGGTTCCCAATCCGCCTGCCAGGATAACAGCCGATAAATTTGGAAAAATTACATCACAACTACACATTTTTCATCGATGATCTTCCAAGCATGCGGTACCCCTTCAGTAATTCACGAATGCCATCTTCGATGGTACGCTGCGCTTCAAAACCAGCCTGCCGTAATCGTTCATTCGATACCACATAATTTCGTTTATCTGGATCGCTGCCGATTTCCGCAAAATGGATATAAAAATCCGGCACAAATGCCTTTATTTTCAATGCCAATTCTTCTTTCGAGAGATTGGCTGCGTCTAGTCCTACGTTATATGGTTTTCCTGTCATACGAGGGGCATTTTCAACACAATATAAAAAACAATCTGCCACATCACGGATGTGGACATAATTTCGTTTAAAGTCTTTTTCGAATATAACCAGGTACCTGTCGGTCACTGCGGCATAAACGAAATGATTGACCAGCAAATCCAGGCGCATACGCGGTGACATGCCAAAAACAGTTGCCAGGCGCAGCGTGATGGTGTTGGATGAATCCAACAATTCTTTTTCCGCCTGTACTTTAGTTTCTCCATAAAGCGAAATGGGCTCCAAAGGTGTTTCCTCGGTGCAATAAATATTTCCCGATTTTGTTCCATAACCGCTGTTAGTGGTCGGGTAAACGATAAGCTGGTCATTTGATCGTAATTTTAGGATAAGCCGGATTGCATCCAAGTTGACTGATCGCGCTAATATCGGGTCGCGTTGACATGCCGGGGCACCCACGATTGCAGCCAAAGGGATTATGGCATCCACACCGCTTAGAATTTTCTTCAAAGTGTATTCATCACGCACATCGCCGTAAATAAATTCAAAATCGGGGTTAGCACAGAAATGGAACAGTGAGTGCTGCCCATACATAAGATTATCCAGGACAGTCACTCGATAACCGGCATCCAAGAAACGCTGGGTCATAACAGACCCGAGATATCCGGCTCCTCCGGTAATAAGAATTTGTTTTGCCATAGGATCACCATGAACAGTTGGTTTTTTTAAGTCTATTTTGCTAAATTGATTTTTCCCATAAAGGGTGGCAAAACTCCTCGTAAGGGCAGCGTAAATTTTAATCTTTTGACAATAAGTATTGGTTTAACGCTTTTTCCCGGTTTTCAGCTTTAATTCTTCCACGGGTGCCCAAATCCAATCGATATTGTTCGTCATTGAACAGCCGATCAACCGCATCGCCCCATTGACCTGCTTCAGCCAATAAACCACCTTCACTCCACTCTTGGAAGGCATTAATAGATGAGGCAATCCAGGGGAGACGTAAGACCCCGGCTTCCAGCAAAGGTAAATCGGATTTCGCCTGATTGAATAAATTATCTTTAAGCGGAATTAGTTGAACATCGAATTGCGAAAGGATGTAGGGATAATCTTCAGGGTTGGCAGCCGGTAAAAATTGACGGCGCGTTTCTGAAATACCATCCAACATTTCATAGGCATTGGCATCACCAGCAATGATTAATTGCACCTGCAGATTTTTTTTAAAATAATCCTCAAGCTCAGATTTAATCATTAAAAGATCATGCCGATCGGCGGCAGTGCCCAGCCAGCCAAGAGTAAATTGCGAATGGACTGGTTTTGGCTTCTCCCAAAATGGATTTTCACGATCCCAGGCGGGCGGTATGAGATGAACTTGCCTGGTATAACCTTTCAGGCGCTGCGCCAATACCGTCGAAGGCACACTGACCCAGGCAGCTTCTTGCAGCATGATATTTAATGCTTTAATTGAATTCGAATCTTTTCGTCCAAATTGTGAATATGCTGGATGATCTTCAGGCAAATTGTGATAATCAAGATCGATATCTAAACCATATGGTTTTTTGTTCTGAATGCAATACATCACACCGTTGAGAAACTCAGGGGATATATGCGGCTGAGAAAACACGAAAAGGTCGTATTGATCCAAACCTCCCGTTGAGAACATTTCATTGAAGCTGGTTTTACAACCAGATTTTGAAAGCAGCCGGGCAATCAGGGCAATCCGTCTGCCTCCCGGTAATGCTTGCAAACCAAAAAATGCGACCGACCGCTTCCGGTCGAATAGGGGTAATGGCTCAGCTGCTTCATTAGCTAATCCTGGTTTACGTTCTTTAGCAGAATCGATTGCTTCTTTCTTAGCTCCCTGCTTGAGTGCTTTCAGTGCTGAGAGCTTCGAAGCATGTTCGGCGCGGGCTATCCGGCTGGTATCGACGCTTTTTCCAGGAATGCTGTTTAATGCCTCTTTCACCAACGCGAAATCTGGATCGATTTTTAAAGCCTCTTCATATAGGAATCTGGCAGAATCATATTCTTCAGCTTCCTGATAACATTGACCTAATAAATAAAGTCCTTCGATATCTTTTGGATATGCCTTGACCAGTGAGGCTAAAATTTGTACTCCCTCTTCCATTTTATTTTGTTTTAGACAAACTATCGCCAGGTTTTTCCAAGCCTGAACATGATCGGGATTCAACTTAATAGCCTGCCGGTAAGCTTCTTCTGATTGTTGAAATTCCCCGGCAATTAATTGCGCCACCCCTAAGTTATTATAGGCATCAGCAGAATTCGGCGCTATAGATATTACTTTCTTATAAAAATGAATGGCTTCAGCAGCCTGCCCGGATTGTAAAAGGCTTAAAGCAAGTCCATTTACAGCTAACAAATCACCAGGAGCCAGATCGACGGCTTGTTGAAAAAATTTCTTGGAAGATTCCCAATCACCTTGATAGGCTGCCTGTTCACCTTGATTGATTAATTTTGAAATTTTTGCGTCAGTCATATTTCCCTTTCCGGCAAAAAAGAGGTCAGAACCTCGCCCAAGCCAGTAGATTAGTTATAAGAAAAAATATCTTTTTGCCGTTGGTCAGGATTACTCTAATCGAATGCCCAGCGATTCTCTATAAAGGAACGCTGAATTATCCGTAAACCGCAAATTAATTTTTCTAAATACCCCGCATTATTTACTTACGTTTTACGGACAATCCTTTGAAGAAGGTTTTACAATGTGGGCGTTATGAGCGATCTTACTGTTAATGCCTCCACTACGTTTGCAAATACTCTTAATGCCATTAGCGGCGTTACCACGAGCACGAATTCTGAAAGCAGCACCACATCTTCGGATTTGATATCGGATTTCTCTACCATCATGATGATCATGCTGCTGGGAAGTATGAGTTCTCAGAGCTCCTCCGATACCAGCTCAGATTATTCCATGGGCATGAACATGAACCAATTGATGGCGCCGCTCATGTTAACCTTATTGGAACAACTCACCTCAAAAAACATCGAAGAAGCAACCGCGGCAGATGTCACACCCACCATAAAAGATGATGATCTGATATCCGGTTCAGCAAAACCCTCAGGGATGCCCGCCCAGGGACCAATCACCCAGGGTTGTCATTCCAGACATATCGGCATAGATATCGGTGTATCGATTGGAACGAAAATAAAATCTACCATGGATGGTGAAGTCGTGTACGCCGGATGGAACAACGAAGGGTACGGGAACCTGGTAATCGTGAAAAACGGGAAATTTTCAACTTATTACGGTCATCTCTCTAAAATACCGGTAAATGTCGGTGATAAGGTGGCAGCCGGAGATGTTATTGGGTTATCGGGCAGTACCGGTAATTCAACTGGACCTCATCTTCATTATGAAGTCCGCATCAATGGCAGTGCTGTTGATCCTACAAAATACATGCCAATTTAATCTTCGATCTATTTATCAGCAAAAAGGGGTTGTCCTAAAAGTCGATTTTGTCATATTGAGCGCAGCGAAATATCCCTATTATATTTTATAATGAAAAGACCCTTCGCTTCGCTCAGAGTGACAGCTTATTTTTTGGACAGCCCCTTTGTTTGCTTTTTTTACATTATGTTTTGGAAAATTTTATGGGTGGTTTACAGTGAACCTTCAACTGCCATGCTAGGATGGTGTTTGTCGAAAAATTTATTGTTATCGATAACTATCAAACCAATTAAACTTTTATTGTCATCACCCAAGAATAAACGGCGGAAATATGACCTTCAAATTAGATATCACCCAAGAAGAATTGCCGATTTTCCAAGCAGAAGCGGACGAACAACTTCAGATTCTCGAAGAAGGTTTGGTTCGATTAGAAAAATCCGAGAGTAGTCCCGAGCTGGTGCAAACATTGTTCCGTGCGGCGCATACCCTTAAAGGATCATCCGGCATGATCGGACATAAAAGCATGGTCGAATTGACTCATGCGCTCGAAACCGTTCTGGATGGTTTTCGAAAAGGCACCCTGAATTTAACCTCAGATTTAATCGATGTATGCCTCGATTCGGTGGATGATTTACGCAGGATGTGTGATGAAGTACAGGCAGGCGAAGCGACCGAAATCGATAACCGTATTCTGGTCGAACGTTTTTCACGCGCCTCCATTGAAGCAAAAACCGACTCCCAGCCGCCTGCCGATCCTCCGCCGCCTGCAAAAAAAGAGACTGCACCAACCACAGCGAAAACCAAACCCAAGGCTGCTGAAAGCACGCCAAAATCCAATGGAAAACCAGGCAGAAAGCCAAAAGAAAAAGCAACGGCAGATAAATCTAAAGAAATGACGATTAAAGCGCTCATTTCATCAAATTCTATCGCTTCGGCTGCGCGCGCTTTACAACTCATGCTCGCCTTGCAGGATCTTGGCAAAGTAAAATCGATGAAACCTTCCCAGGAAGAAATCGAAAGCGCAGCACCGGTATCCGAATTCACCGCAACGATAGTTCCTGCTAAATCATTAGATGATATTAAGAAATCGTTATTCGCAATTTCCGAATTAGACAAGATCATCATCGATGATGAAGAAATCGACTTTTCTGCTCCTAAAGAAGAAACACCGCTAGAACAACCTGAAACCAGTGAACCAAAGACAGCCCGCAAGCCAGTTGGTGAGATTTTGGTTGGGAAAGGGATTATTACCCAGGAACAGTTAGCTCAGGCGCTGGAAAATCAAAAAAACGCCGGCCCTGCAGCGACTCTTGGGCAAACCCTGGTTTCGATGGGTTTGGTGACTCAGGAATTATTAGATGTAGCAATTGAAGAACAAAAAGAACTTCAAAAAGCAGCTGCACCAACTCCTGCAGCAGATACCGGAAAAGCACAGGTTCATGCCGCAGAAAAAACCGTGCGCACCAGTGTCGAACGGCTTGATAAGCTGATGAACCTGGTGGGTGAGCTGATTACAGATAGAAACCGTATCTATCAGATCAGGCGCGAATTCGAAGCGCGCTACAAAGGGGATCCACGCGTGGAAGTATTATCCGAAACCGTAACTCATATTGGCAGGATAACCGATAATTTACAAGCTGAAGTTATGGGTATTCGGATGCTCCCCGTGTCGAATGTGTTCAATAAATTTCCGAGATTAGTGCGCGATCTTTCCAAAAAAGCCGGAAAAGAAATCGATTTGGTCATGCGCGGTGAAGATACCGAGCTGGATAGATCAGTCATCGAAGAGATCAGCGATCCGCTTATTCATCTCCTGCGCAATTCGGTAGACCATGGCATCGAGACACCTCAGGAACGCCGGGAAGCCGGTAAACCAGAACGCGGCATTATCTTACTGACCGCCCGGCATGAACAAGGCCGCATTATTATCACCGTCGAAGACAACGGCAGAGGCATTGATGTGGAACGGGTGAAAGCCAAAGCAGTTGAACGAAATATTTTATCCAAAGCAGAGGCAGATGCCCTCCCCGATAATGAAGCGGTTGACCTTATTTTCCTTTCCGGTTTATCCACTGCCAAGACTATCAGCGATGTATCGGGACGGGGTGTGGGCATGGATATCGTTCGCAATAACATCGAGCGGTTGAATGGCTCGATTATCGTCGATACCTGGCCCGGAAAAGGCACTCAATTCCAATTGGTATTGCCGCTAACCCTAGCTATCGTACCGACCCTCCTGGTAGCGGTGGGCGATTCAACTTATGCCATACCTTTGGTGACTGTCACAGAAACTTTACGCATCAAACATGAGGATATTCAAACAGTCAATAGCCGGCCGGTTATTTTATTGCGTGACCATGTACTGCCGGTGATCAGGATGGAAGAAGTTTTCAATATTAATTCCCGCACCAATGGCGGAGCTGAAGCGCAAAACTCATACGTGGTGGTGGTGCGCTCAGGAAAAACTCAGGTAGGGTTGATTGTCGATAAATTAATCGGTGAACAGGAAGTCGTCGTGAAATCCTTGAGCACAGTCATTGGTGAAATTTCTGGCATTTCCAGCGCGGCAATCTTAGGCGATGGACAGGTTACCCTGATCGTCGATGTTCAAAGTTTATTCAAACTGGTTTCAGTTCGTTAGCACCAATATTTGAGGAATTGAGCAAGGAGAATTTTATTTATGAGCGAATCATCCCAAAAATTTGATCAGGAACTCCATTCTTTATTGGTTGTAATGGCAAATGAAGGTATACACAATGCAGCTAAAGGAATGTCGGATATGGTGGGAGAATCGCTCAGTGTAGACCAGCCATTGGTAAAAAGGGTACCAATCCGGGAAATACCCAACCTGCTTGGCGGACCCGAGGCAGAAGCCGTAGGAATTTACTTGCGCGTCGAAGGGCAAATCGGCGGGCAAATGATGCTGGTAGTACCCTATGCCAAAGCTCTCGAATTAGTGGATCTTATGATGAACGTCCCTGTTGGCACCACCCAGAACTTGGGTGCTATCGAGCGTTCGGCTCTCCAAGAAATGGGCAACCTGACCGGTTCGTTTTTCCTCAATGCGGTTGCTGCAACAACCGGATTAAATGCCCGGCCATCGCCCCCCGCGGTGATGGTCGATATGATCGGCGCGATTATCGATATTATTCTGGCTACCTCAGATAACCTGAGTGAAACAGTTTTAATGCTTCAAGCCAAGTTTTTACGCAATGGACGAGAAGCTGAAGTTGATTTTTGGATCATTCCCGACCGAAACACAATTGAAAATATGGTCAAAGGGGAATGAATTTGCATGGATAACATTATTACTGTTGGATTAGGAGAATACGCGGTAAGCAAAGACCCGCTAGATATATTGGTAGCCTACGGATTAGGGTCTTGTGTGGGAATTGGCATGTACGATCAAAAAATCCGGCTTGCTGGTTTATTGCACGCTCTCTTACCGGTTCATCCCCTTGGCTCAGCGGATGAGAATTCGAGGTATGTCGATACCGGTATACAGCTTTTGATTGAAGAAATGATTAAAAAAGGCGCCGATCACTCGCGCTTAGTTGTCCGTATGGCAGGAGGTGCAAACATGCTGGTAGCTCCTGGCTTTACTGGCTCTTTCAATATCGGCACCCGCAATGTCGAAACCGCTTACACGACCTTGAATAAATTGAAATTAACCCTTGCCGGGAAAGAAGTTGGCGGAACCCAAGGCAGAACCGTAAAATTTTACGTGAAAGATGGCAGGATGACAATCCGCAGTATTGGAAATCAAGAACGAGAAGTATGAGTTTTTATTTTGAAAAATATAAAGGAGTGACCAAGGATGGCCAAAATTTTGGTTGTTGACGATGCAGAATTCTTACGAGTAAGAATTTCAAAAATGCTTAGCGGTGAAGGGCATGATATTCTGGAAGCCGAAAATGGGTTAAAAGCCGTTGAAACCTATAAATCGTCTAAACCCGACCTCGTGCTAATGGATATTACGATGCCGGAGATGGATGGATTATCTGCACTGAAGGAAATAAAAAGCTTCGATCCCGCAGCGCGGGTAGTTATGCTCACCGCTCTCGGACAGGAATCCGTCGTTTTAGAAGCCATAAAAACCGGCGCCCGTGATTTTGTAGTGAAACCCTTCGAAAAAGAAAGAGTGTTGGGTGCAATCGCTAAGCTGCTTGGATAATCAAACAACTGATCATTCATTTCTTATGGTTCAGTTTTACACGAAAGCAAACCATTATTTATGAAAACATCTCCCGAAACGAATGCTCCTGTTCGAATATTAATCGTGGATGATTCGGCGTATATGCGCTTCACAATCGCTAAACGGTTAAGCGAGACGTCCGGATTCCAGGTAGTAGGATCAGCGCGAGATGGGGTTGAAGCGTTAGAGTTGATTCCAAAATTTAACCCAGACGTGGTGACTCTCGATGTGGAAATGCCCCGTTTAGATGGCTTATCGACATTAAGAGAAATTATGTCCACCCACCCGCGCCCTACCATCATGGTAAGCAGCCTGACTACCGAAGGCGCCAGAGAAACCGTCCAAGCCCTCACTTGGGGAGCAGTAGATTTTGTGGCCAAACCCAGCTCCAAAGCCAATATCGATGCGATTATGGATGACCTGGTTACCAAAATCCAA
>JAAZNS010000175.1 GCA_012798185.1 Chloroflexota bacterium
TAATTTTACTGCCGATTCTTCTGGTTTTATTCCAGGGACATCACCGGCAATATCTGATTCCAAAACTATAGCTACGTCGGGGTTTACTGCTCGAACACTGGTCGTTGCCCCCCGCAAACCTACTTCTTCCATCACGGTAGCTGCTCCAAATACGGTGTTCGGATGGGATATTTCTTGAAGATTTTGCAGCACCGAAATCATGATCGCTGTTCCGACCCGATCATCAAATGCCTTGGCAAGATATGTCTTATTATTCGCTAGAATTGAAAAGCTGCTTGCCGGTACCGCTGGATCGCCAGGGCGAACACCTGCTTCCTGTACCTCTGCCTGGCTGGATGCACCAATATCAATGTACATATCCTTTTTCTGGATAACCTTATTACGTTCATCAGCAGGCAGCAAATGGGGCGGTTTTGCTCCGATTACGCCAATTACATCCCCTTTATGAGTCTTTATGATGACTCTCTGCCCCAATAATACCTGATCGAACCAGCCGCCCAAAGGGATGAAACGGAGAAAACCTTCTTCGGTGATAAATTTAATCATAAAACCGATTTCATCCATATGACCAGCAATCATTACTCGTGGTCTTTCTTTCGCCCCTGCTTTCTCACAAATCAAACTACCAATATTATCCTGAGATATATTCCCTAATGGTTTCAAATATTTACGAATTGCTGCCCGGATGGGAGCTTCATATCCGGGCACGCCATGAGCTTCGGTGAGCTCTTTTAACATTTTTTCAATTAAATCCATAAATTGGCTTCCTAATTATATCAAAGTGGTGAAATGATACCTGAAAGATATTATATTGTCTAGTAAATGTAACTTCTCGAGCTATGGTGGGTGACCAATTAACAGTAAATCTCAATATCTGCCTATTCCTCGTTACTTTGCTTTGCCGCGAGAAAAATATTGTAATGCTAGTTTTAATCTCTCTTCGGTATCGTTAGGAGCATTTTTGGGAATGGATTGCAAAGCTGCTTGCGCTTCAACCACACTGTATCCTAATACAGATAACGCGGCGAGCACTTCTGAATCATGATCGCTGATCTCAACCAGGCTTTCCAACCCGGTAATTTTGGGAATACGGTCATGTAATTGCAGGATGATTTTTTGTGCGGTTTTCTTTCCCACACCAGGAACCCGGTTGAATACTTCGGAATTTTCTTTTATGATTGCATTTCTTATGGTTTCAACACTTAAAGAAGATAATATCGCCAGTGCCAATCTGGGTCCAACGCCATTGACATTCAGCAGTAAATTGAAAATCTCGCGTTCTTCGCTTGTTTCAAATCCATAAAGAGCCAATAAATCCTGTCGAACAATGAGAAACGTGTATAGGAAAAGATGATCACCAATATGTGTTTGCGCAATCAAAGAACTCGGAACGTATACTAAAAAACCCATCCCCGAAACATCCACCACCAAAGCATCGCTGCGAATTTCTATCACCTTTCCATTTATACTGGCTATCATTTTCACTGCCCTTTGCGCTCTTGAATTATTCTAGCCCATCGATTTGAATTGATATGACAAATCGCTACAGCTAATGCATCCGCAACATCGTCCGGTTGTGGAATTGCATCCAGGGAAAGTAAAGTGCGCACCATCTGCTGCACCTGGTTTTTATCTGCACCACCATAACCAGTAACTGCTTGCTTTACTTCCATAGGCGAGTATTCAGCCACATCAATTCCAGCTTCGGCTAAAGCTAATAATACCACCCCTCTCGCCTGACCGACGCTCATCGCAGTGCGCACATTTCTTTGAAAAAACAATTTCTCCACCGCACCAGATTCGGGACGATGGAGAACTAATAATTGGTTTAATGTTTGATTGATTCTTTGTAAACGTTTTTCCAATGTCAGATTCGAGGATGTCTCGATAGCGCCATACTCAATCGCCTGTAATTGACCTGCTTGCGTTTCTTCTACAATTCCATAGCCGGTTAACGCCGTTCCCGGATCGATGCCAATGACTATCATTAATAATCAAGCTACCTCTAGCTGGGCAACTACTTCGTCGGTTAATTTCAATGTGGAGTAGACATTTTGAACATCATCCAGTTCTTCTAGCGCATCAATGACTTTAAGAACCTGTAAGGCATCTTCTACCGGTAATTCCATTTCGTTGTTAGGAAACATGCGCAATTCTGCTTCTTCAGGTTGAATTTTTGCGCTTTTTAGTTTATCGCTAATAGCTTTAAAAGTTTCTACTGGGGCAAAAATTTCAATGGCTTCTTCATCGATTACAACATCATCTGCGCCAGCATCTACTGCCATCTCGAAAATTTTATCCGTATCCTGACCTTCGGCAGGCAGATTGAAATACGCAGATTTTTTAAACTGCCACGCTACCGAACCCGCTTCAGCCATGCTGCCGCCAAATCGGCTTAAAATATGCCGGATTTCGGACACTGCTCTATTTCGATTATCGGTTACACAGGATATGATTAATGCCACCCCATGAGGCGCATAACCTTCATAATTGATTTCCTCAAGGGTAGTTCCATCTTTGGAATCACCTGTGCCCCGTTTTATAGCCCGTTCAATATTATCCTTGGGCATATTCTGTGCTCTCGCCCGTTCGATAGCATATTGTAAACGCACATTTGCTGCAGGGTCGCCACCGCCTTCCCGCGCTGCAATCACAATTTCACGCGCTAAACGGGTGAAGACCTGTCCACGTTTGGCGTCGGCAGCGCCTTTTTTACGGCGGATCGTCGCCCAATGTGAGTGTCCAGACATGTGTTATTCTCCTAAGCCATTGGCATATTTCTATTGTGGAATGATAAATTCTGTAGCTATAAATTATACCATTTTCGTTACTTCTCAAGCCTTGGGGTAAAAGCTCAGAATTTGAGAAGATTCAAATTCCGATACTCACCCAAGTAAGCTGATTGGCTAGTAATTTCTACATTATCCTTCGCCTTTAATATATGCTTCAGTCATTTCACGTGCAATTTCATCTTTAAATTGTTTTGGAGGAGTTTTCATAAAATAAGACGATGGTGCGATGATTGGTCCCGAAAGGCCACGATCTAGCGCCAGTTTGGCACAACGTACAGCATCGATCATGACGCCCGCTGAATTGGGTGAATCCCATACTTCAAGCTTCGCTTCGAGGTTAAGAGGAACCTCACCAAATGTAGTCCCCTCCATGCGTACATAGCACCATTTCCGGTCGGTTAACCAGGGAACATAATCGCTTGGTCCAACATGAACATCATCGGGCGGCAATGGATACGGCAGCATACTGGTGACAGCGCCAGTTTTGGATATTTTCTTGGATTCCAATCGGTCGCGCTCGAGCATATTCAAGAAATCGGTGTTGCCGCCAAAATTCAATTGATATGTTCGATCCAGGCGAACACCGCGATCGACAAACAAGCTAGTCAACACCCGATGCATGATTGTCGCACCAACCTGGCTTTTGATATCGTCCCCAATCACCGGTAAATTTCGCTCGATAAAGCGCTTTTGCCAATATTCCTGGCTGGCAATAAACACCGGGATCGCATTAACAAAAGCACATCCGGCATCCAGTACTTGCTCTACATACCATTTGGTAGCCATTTCTGAACCTACTGGCAAGAAATTAACTACCACATCAGTTTTTGTTTCTTTTAAAATGCCTACGATGTCAGCAGTTGGACCTGGGGCTTTTTTCAATATTTCGGATAGATATTTTCCCAGTCCATCGTGTGTCATGCCTCTGGAAACGGTAACATTGAGTTTAGGAACATCGAAAAATTTATATGTGTTATTGGGATAAGCATAAATTGCTTCCGATAAATCTTTTCCGACCTTGGTATCTACAACATCAAATGCAGCTGTAAATTCGATATCATGAATATGATATCCGCCCAAATTGACATGCATAATCCCAGGAACCCGGTCATTATCTTTTGCATTTCGATAAAAATGAACTCCTTGAATTAATGATGAAGCGCAATTACCTACACCAATAATCGCTACGCGTACCTTTTTGGATTCCTTCATGGATTTTCTCCTGGTTTTGATGATGAGAATTTTTGGCTGGCGACTACATACCTTGCCAAAGCCATATGCCTAGATTATAATCCCTTCGCTTTCAAACCTGCAATAAATTCGGGGCGTGGCTCAGTCCGGCTAGAGCACACGGTTCGGGACCGTGAGGTCGGCGGTTCAAATCCGCCCGCCCCGACAGAAAATTCATCAAGGAGTTGGTGGGGGTGTATCTGTCGCTGTTGGGGTTAATGTAGGCGTTTCTGTAATGGTAGGTGTCATCGTGGGTGTGAAAGTAGGTGTAAATGTCGGGGTTAGCGTGGGTGTAGGCGTGGGAACCTGCAAGTTGATGGGGATTTTTAACTCGGCATATGTATCTTCAGTGCTATTAATGACTATGCGCAACGTGACGATCCCTGCTGGCATGTCCGAGATATCCCATTCGTATATTTCTTTCGACGATTTGACCGGTTTATTGCGCTTTTCCAGGGTTTTCCATTCTTCCGGATCCTCACCAACGCCATATTCTAATCGGAAATTATCGAATTTATCCGTCGCGTTGATCTCGCCAATTATTTCCAATGGACTGGAAGTGATCGTTGCGCCTTTCCCTGGCGATGAAATTGATATGATCGGGCGCGGATCATCAGCTTTACACTCTCTTTCCGGAGTAAACGTGTAGGGTTTTTTAAATCCCATACCAGCAGCCCAATCTTTTCCTTCTTGCGTTTGTTTAATCCATTTAATCGCCCATGGATCAGTCACATTAATCACAAATTTTTCGGCTTTATAATCTCCACAGTCAGAAGAAGCTTTCAGGTTTGTCCAGGTATCTACTTCAACCTTCTGCCAGAGATCTTCCTCCTTGGGTAAAGGTAACTGATCAGCAGCGAATATTTCACTTCGCTGAGAAGGGCACCATTGAGAAGGTTCAGCTCCCGAAGCTGAACAAATTACTCTTTCAACAATTCCCGATGGCCTGGTGAATGAACTGGGATTACCTCCCGATATTAAAGGCACGGCTGTCTTCATAAACTCTGCCCAAATTGGTGCTGCCCCTGCCACACCGCTGATATTCTCCATGGGGGAATAATCAGCATTCCCAATCCAAACACCCACCGCAAGATCAGGGGTATACCCTACCGTCCAATTGTCTCGAAAATCATTGGTGGTTCCCGTTTTAACCGCTGCTTTGAATGGCAGATTTAGCACAGAATTTGCGCCAAATGCAGGCGTCCTTGCATCGTTATCCGATAAAATTGATGAAATGATATAGGCATGTTCGGCGCGGATGGCTTGGGTTGGCGTCGGTTTTACATAGGAATATACTTCCTCGCCATTATAATCAACGATCCGGGTAATTGCCACCGGTGAAATTCGGCTGCCATTATTAGCCATCGTTGCATAAGCGCCGGTTAATTCGAATAAGGTTACATCGCCGCCTCCTAAAGTGAGGGACAATCCGTAATCTGACCGTGTAAAAGTAGTGATACCAAGACGTTTTGCCATGGCAATCATGCCGTCTTCGTTCGGTGTGGAAGCGTTATCGTAAATTCCAACTGCGTATAACGTTTTTACAGCGGGCACATTATATGAGTTCGCAAGCGCTGAGCGTACAGTTACAGGTCCGTGGAATTTTTCGTCATAATTAACCGGCTCATAATTCTGGCTGGTATCATCGGGTAATCCCGATGCTGGGAATTTCGAGGGTACGTCCCAAATCAAGGTCGAAGCAGTCCATCCTTTTTCAAATGCTGCCAAATAAGTGATCGGTTTGATCGCTGAACCGGGCTGCCTGGGACTGAGTACCATATTTACCTGCCCCGATATATTATCGTTATTATAGTCAGCCGATCCGACCATTGCTAAAATTTCTCCAGTAGAAGGCTGAATGGCAATCAAGGCGCCGTCGGTAGCTTTCTTATCAGCCAGTCTTTCAACCTGCTCCTTGACCAATTTCTCCGCCAAATCTTGCATGTCAGGATCCAGCGTCGTATATACACTAAAACCCGAGCGATAGATGGTCTTTGGATCGAATTGACTTTCCAATATCGAGCGAATATAGTTTACCCAATGGGGATAGCGTAAGGGGATATTGGGAGATGGAAATTCGTATTTAGATATGGTGTTCGATGCATTGGTTGCAGACACCGCATCGACACAAACTCTTTCTGGGCTGTTGCTGACATAAATACAATCTTGTTCTAAACTTAATTTGTACATTAGCACTAAAACGTCTTCCATCCGTTTCAGAGTTACTTCACGATTGGTATGAATATCATATATGGAAGGCGCTTGTGGTAATCCAGCGATGAAGGCTGCCTGACCTAAATCGAGCTGGCTGGCATGTAATCCGAAATAGGTTTGAGCTGCCGCTTCAACGCCATAAGCCAAATTACCATAATAATTTTCATTCATGTAAATTTCAAGGATTTCATCCTTAGAATAACGGCGGGTGATCTCAGCTGCCAAGACCGCCTCGCGTAATTTTCTCTCATAGGATTGGTTATTTCGTTCTTCAGTAGTAAATAATAAATTTCGCGCCAGCTGCTGGGTTATGGTCGATGCGCCTGAAACGATTTCGTTACCTTCTTGATTTTGCAGGAATGCACGCACGATTGCAAAAATGTCATATCCCGGATGATTATAGAATTCTTTATCTTCAGTCGCTAGGGTTGCTGCTACCAGATAAGGAGAAATTTTATCTAAAGTGACATATGTCCGGCGCCCCGCGTTTGGATCTAGGATTTCGTAGAGAATATTACCTTCTCTATCTAAAATGCGTGTTGTCTCGAACTGTGCTGCCCGCTGTTTTAAATCAGCGATGGTAGGTAAATCCTTTGCGATGGCATAATATTGGTATAAACCAAAAGAAAATAGGCATAATCCGATAACTACCAAAATAAATAAACCGGCAATCATTGATTTGATAATGCAACCAAGACTCTGCCGCCAATCCACTTGAATAATAGGTGCTCTTTTAGAAGTCTTTTTTTGTGGAGATATTTTTTTCGCTGGCGGATAAGTCGGCTTTATAACTGTTGAAGTAGACAGTCTTTGAGGAGAAGGTGAGAATGGTTTTTCAGTCTTTCGCTGGGGTTGATAAGCAACATTTGAGACACGGGTTGCATCCACATCGATTTCATTCACGTGTTTAGGCAAAGGCAAGCCTTGTGTCCCCACTGCCGGTGAAGAAACCGGAGGAGTTTTTCGGGTTTGTGAAATTGAAATATCGGGAGATTGTTTAAGGGGAATTAAAGTTGATTCCGATAAATCCTTTTCGTCCGATGCTGCTTTGAATTGTACATCAATATTATCTCCACTTACGGAAAGCTTTTTTTCAATATCATCCGGCTCTTCAGTCTTTCCTTCTTCAATACTTTCTGGAGATGTCAAATCTTCTTCACGCTTCTGCATGAATATTTCATTTGTAAAATCGCTTTCGTTTTCTTCCGATTCCGATACCAGTCTACGAAATTTTTGACTGGGGAACTCATCTTTAGGTATGTTTGATTGATCTGACATTGTTTTCCCTATAATAAAATTGTATCAATTTCCAGCTACCAAGACATTCCAAATTCCTTTCATCACCACGTCTTCGCATTGATTGATAACACTTGCCTTAATCGTAACCAAGCCTCCACCTAATCGAGGCATTTTCTTAGTTTCGAGAACTTCTAAATTGACGTGGATTGTGTCACCAATAAACACAGGTTTGGAAAATTTCCATTCTGTAATCTCTCGAAAAGCCAGCGCTGTTCCCTCTAAAACACCGGTGCGCATGGCAAGCCCTGAAGCAATAGCTAATACCAACAATCCATGTGCTACGCGCCTGCCAAAAAGAGAATTTTTACTGAACTCCTCATCGGTATGGATTTGGTTAAAATCACCCGACAAACCAGCGAAAACGCTAATGTCGCTTTCGGTTATTGTTCTTCCAGAACTGATGATTTTTTGACCGGTACTGAATTCTTCGAAATATAAACCACGGCGAGTAATATTAAGATCATCCATATGTATTCCTCTAAGAATATTCTTGGTTACCGATTGAATTCATTCTAGCATAAAATTGCAGTGAAATTTCTTTGACGTCTGAATAAACTTCCCTTAAAATTCATCAATGCGTGAATGGAAATTAAAGACATCTGATCCTGTTCATCTCACATTAGCATCGGATGCACGTCTCGTTCCAACTGATTATTTTAACGATCAAATTTGGGAAATTGCGCTCAAGGGAGGAGAACCTTCAGGGATTGCCCTTAACACCACATTTGGATTACGCGCTCGCTCCTTTCGGATGATGCCACGATTTACGGAAAATGAAATAACCATCAACGACCATGATGAATTTATAAACACGCCTTTATTGAATGAGTTCTACCCCAATTACTTGTCATTTTCTTTTTGCCCTTTTAAAAATTTAAACGTAAAAGCTGAATATTGGGTTCCCCATTCACAAGGAATATTGGTTCGATTTAGATTATTCAATCAATCAGATAAGTCAAGAGAAATTAAATTCGATTGGCTCGCGCAATTATCTCCCCATAATGGCCACATCCTGACGCCTGTTGAAATCGAAAACACCTGGGCATTAACCGGAGATACCGATGGCCTTACCCTAATTATCTTAATCAGCGGTGGTGCTCGATCATTCGCCAGCCCTTTTCCTTGTTTCAGCCAGGTAATACAACTCCCGTCTAGATATGAATACGATATAACAGTAAGTTGTGCTGGGTTTTATACAATCCAGGATTCATTCACTGCTGCCCGTCATTACCTAGGAAGAAATTGGGAAATTGAAACCAATAAAATCAAATTATTGAATACCGAACAAATCGATATATTCACAGGAAATTCCGATTGGGATGCTGCCTTTGCATTTTCTCAAACGCTGCTGAATCAACTTCGGATCAATCCTAAAAAGCTACTTCCTCATCCATCTTTTGTATTATCCCGCCATAAGGATCAGGGTTACTCTGTTAGAGGAGATGGAAGGGATTATAACCACTTATGGAACGGCCAGCCAGCTATCGAAAGTTATTTTTTAGCCAGCTCATTATTACCCGCTGCTGCAGAATATGCTAAGGGACTTGTAAGAAATTTCATATCAACGCAATTAGAAGATGGAACAATCGATTGGAAACCTGGTGTTGTGGGTCAACGCAGCCAGTTATTAGCAACTCCAATTTTATCCTCTCTGGTTTGGCGGATTTTCCAATCCACCGCGGATCAAAATTTTCTCAATGAAACTTTTTATCCTCTATATCGATTTGTTAAAGCATGGTTTTCACCTGTGCATGACCGTAATCATGATGGTATTCCCGAATGGGATCATGTGTTACAAGCAGGCTGCGAAGATCATCCTGTCTTTTCCTATTCACTTCCTTATTCCCTGGGTGTTGATATTTCAACCGCAGAAAGCCCTGCTTTAGCAGCTTTTCTTTTCAAAGAATGCTGGTGTTTAAAAGAAATTGGGAAAATAATTAATCAACATGATTTTGATCTTGAATTGGATTCGATTGCTGACCGCTTATCCGAATTCGTAAACGCAACCTGGAATGCTGAACAAAATGCATATTTATATCAAGATCGAGATACGCATAAAAGCACAAAAGGGCAAATTATAGCTAAAAAACAAGGAAACGGAGAAATCCTAATTCAGCGGGATTTTCCAGAGCCGGTGCGGTTATTAATTCATACCCAGGTATGCGATGAAAAAACGCGACGCGGACAATTCTTCATCCATGGCGTCGACCAGCAAGGTATGCTGGATGTCGAACGAATCGATATGCATCAAATGCGATGGAACCATGGAAAAGGGTTTATTACTGGCACATGCGTCTATTCTCGAATCGAATCCATCGATATTCAAGGTGTTCGAGATGAGGATGTCATCTCAATATTTTCTGTGAATTACCATTTTCACGATCTAACTTCATTCATTCCTTTATGGGCAGGTATTCCAAACCGTGAACAGGCTCAATCCATGATCGAAAAATGCCTCATGGACCCACTAAAATATAATCGTTCGTTCGGGCTAATTCAATTTTTGGAGCAGAATGTTTCCGATACTGAAAATCAAGAATTATTCACCAACCTAATATGGACACAATTAATTGGCGAAGGAATGCTAAGATATGGTTATCGAAATGAGGTCGCTCAATTATTCAATCAAATGATGCCTGCAATCATTCGCTCATTAAAAAACCATCACAATTTTCGGGAGTACTATCAGGGTGTAACTGGTATTGGAACCGGCGAATCAAATTACCTGAGTGGAGTGGCTCCAATCAGCTTGTTTTTAGATACAATAGGCTGTCGGCTGCTCTCATCCAATAAAATCGCATGTCGCGGATTTAACCCATTCTCTTTACCAATTACGGTAAAATATCGAGGAATAAGCGTCTATAAGCAAGTGGATAAAACTACTGTAATTTTTCCCAACGGTGAGACAGCGTTGGTTGAGGATGATTTACCGAAGATAATTTCCTGCGAATAATTTGGTTGGCTTAAAATATTAGAGGAAATGATGAAAATGGGTAACCAACCTGATAAAATATATAAAATGCAAAAGCAAAACTTAAATTTTCCAGCCAATTGTCTCATCATAGCCATCGTTCAATTTCAAGACGAAAGAAAAGCAACTCGCGCCCTTAATAAAATCGGCTTGACAAGTATTCACCTTTCAAGTACCGGTGCATTTTTGGAGAGAAAAAACGCGATTTTACTGATCGGTTTGAATGAGAAACAAATTGAAGCTGCGTTAGAGGCAATTCAAAATACCTGCCATGAAAGGACAGAATACGTCTCTACTCCGTTAGAGGGTGCTCCGCTGCCCATACCTTTATCAACTCCAATACAGGTTGGAGGGGCAACCGTATTCATATTGCCTATCGATCGTTACGAGGAGGTTTAATATTATGAAAATGATCATCGCCATCATTCGCTATAGCGATAATGATCCTGTATCTCAGGGGTTAATCTCATCCGGCTTCCGCGTAACGCGTATCGCTTCCACGGGCGGTTTCTTACGGCGTGGATCGACAACGTTGATTATTGGTGTGGCAGATGATAAAGTTGACGAAGCTATCCAGGTGATTAAAGATCATACATTACCCCCTGAAGACCCAAATACAAAAAGGGCTACTTTATTTGTATTGAA
>JAAZNS010000176.1 GCA_012798185.1 Chloroflexota bacterium
CCGTTCGAAAACAATCGCGATGGCCTCCATTGAACTGGTACCAAAGAGCATAGTCAACGCCAGTAATCCGGGCACTAACGATCGCAGGTCGCCTGGATTTCGAATAGTAAAAGCCAGGATGAAGGCAAACGGGAACATTATGCCCCAACTAATATTGGGCGGCTTGAAGTAATAGGCTTTCAAATCCTTCAGTGCGATATAAAACATGCCGCGCAGATCATCCACTAGCATTGCCGCCTCCTTTGCCGCCTTTTTCGACCAGCATGGCTTCCGCACTAAGTCCGGTCAGTTTGACGAATACATCTTCCAGTGAAGGTTGTACCGTGTTAATTTTCAAAATTTCGTATCCCTCAGCTTGTTGCAATGCCTGCCTTACTGCTGCATCCACTCCGCTGATTGTCTCCATATATCGCGTCTGAATTTGCCCATCCATGTCTCGTAAGCTGAATTCGACAACCGGCGTATCCTGTACCTGGGTCTTGAGCTTCGCCACACTATCCAACCCCACAATGCGCCCTTTAACGATGATAGCAATACGGTCGCACAGGCGCTCAGCCTCCTCCAGGTAATGCGTAGTTAGGAAGACGGTCACACCTTCATCGCGTAGACCGGCGATCATCTTTCGGAGGTTACGAGCGCTCATTACATCCAGACCGGTGGTGGGTTCATCCAGAAACACCAGCTGTGGATGATGAGCCAGGGCAGCAGCTATGGTCAGGGCACGTTTCATACCGCGTGAGAGTTTGGCAAACGGTGCATCTCGCTTATCGCTCAAACGGAAGCGTTCCAGCAGGGCTTCAGCGCGCGTCTTTCGCTCTGTCCGCGGCACACCGTAGAGCTGCATGGCAAAAATCAGGTTATCGAAAGCGGTCAGTTCATCGTATAAATTGGAGACCTCTGGCACGACGCCGATGCGTTTCTTGATGCGCGGCAGGTCGCTCGCCAAATCCAGGCCGAGTAGAGAAGCTCTGCCCGAGGTGAGGTGAGTCAGACCGGTCAACATGCGGATGGTCGTGGTCTTTCCCGCCCCATTCGGACCAAGGAAACCAAAAACCTCACCAGGGTGAACGGTAAAATCAATCCCATCCACTGCCCGTAAAGGCGGGTGATCTTTGCTGATTGTATATATTTTTGTCAATCCTTCAACATGAATGGCTTCTGTCATAATAAGTATCCTTGGAGATGCCTTGGTATAAAATCATCAGAGGAGTTACGGATGGCTGCCCGCACAAAATATTCATAGCCAAAGAACTGGCGTTGGCGCTCTACAGGAGCGCTCAGCATGGGCGAGGAGCTCCACTGAGTTGCATGACAGCGCATGGCAGTCAATTTTATTTCCCACACTGAGGCAACATCCACGCTAAGAGCAATTGTCTTGTCGGGAACGGAGTGAATTTGCTTCATCCCCAATCGAATAGCTAGCGACTGTGGCACAGCAACGTTGTATAGCACGTCAATCTCTTCTATGCGTTGGAAAGCCTCTGCAGCCCATTGCCCAACAAGGATATGGTCGGGGTGGCCTGAGAGACCATCTGGTCCAAAACTAACCAGCACTTGTGGGTGAACTTGGCGGATAAAGGCCAGGATGTCTGCGATCACTTGTTCGGAATAAGCCTCGACGAGGTGTCCATCCGGGTAATCTAGCAAATGCGGCGGCTCGATACCCAAAGCAACGCAGGCGCAGAGAAGTTCACGAGTCCGTATGATGGGGAGTTCGTCAGGTGTACAAAGCGAAGGTTCTCCACAAGAACCGGCCTCGCCGTGCGTCAAAATCAGAACATGAACTTTTACCCCGCTCTGGGCAAGTAGCGCCAACGTCCCTCCAGGTCGGAAAGTCTCATCATCAGGATGAGCAAAAATAGCCAACAAGCAATCCATAATCAAATCACTTTGCTTCCATCGAAAAAAGCGCCTCGGTTTGAATTTGCGCCTGCATGAGATCAAGCGGCGCTACATCGCTTAAACCGACATCTTGTTTCCAAACAACCTGCCCCAAGCTATCCAAAAGCAATAATGTTGGAGTACGCACTACCCCATATTGTTTATTAAGATCACGTCGACGATTAAAGTCAACCCGTAATACTGATATTCCAAATTCCTCCGGAAATTTCCAGGATGCAATTTGAGCCTCTGCATTATGAATCACCGTCATTTGACAATTACAGCTACGATCAATGTAGAAGAAAACTAATGCCGGTTGACCATTTAATGCCAATGGTGTTTTCGGTTCAAACCAATCTTCCTGAATGGATTTAATTGTCAATACTGACAAAAAAATCACAACAAATAAAACCAACGGTCTTA
Source organism: Chloroflexota bacterium (assembly GCA_012798185.1). Lineage (GTDB taxonomy): Bacteria > Chloroflexota > Anaerolineae > Anaerolineales > UBA4823 > JAAZNS01. The sequence continues at coordinate 2,305 of JAAZNS010000176.1, forward strand.
TATGATGTCGATTTGATACAGAGAGGTATTGATCAATACTCATTGCTCACGCGATCCACAAAAAATACATACCAACCCCTATCACAATAACACCACTGGTTTTTTCAATTACCTCAGACCAGCGCCCTAACTTCTGGAAGTTTTTTAAAGCTCCCGTGAAAGTACCAGCCAATACCACCGGTACCCCTCGCCCTAACGCATAAGTAAAAAGAAGCACTGCGCCATATAACAATGCGCCTTTCGCCATTACGTAAGTCAGGATGGCTGCCAGAACAGGTGTAGCACATTGCGATGCCACAAGCCCAGAAACTAAACCTAACGCTAACGCACCTGGAAGACCCTTCAACCCAATGCGCTCACGTAAACCACCAAACCACTGTGGCAGGTTGAGCTTCAATACGCCCAGCATATTTAATCCTATAATGAAACAGATGCCAGCTACCAGGTAATACCACCACTGATTAGCCACCCCAATAAACCCCCCAATCAGGGCTGCTACCACACCCAGCAACATAAAGGTCAATGCCAATCCGATGGCAAACGCCAATGCCAGAACAAATGAGCGGGAGCGAGTCAGATTATGGCTGCCACCAACGTATCCCATAATCAATGGGATGGTGGCAATGTTACAGGGACCAATACTGGTTATGATTCCACCCAGAAAAACCAAACCTAATGCTAATAAAGAAAAATCTTGTAGTAAAGTGAGATCCAATTCCATGATTATTTTACTCTACTAAAGCGGCTAGTTTTTGGCGTAATTGTTCTGCTTCCATCACGCCTACCGAAGTTTCTTCTCGACCGGCTTTATCATAGAAAATCAATGTAGGGATATATTGCAACCCTACTTGTCGTAATAAAGGTGTGTTGCGCTCATCGTATACATTAATATCTACTAAAATAATCGATTCACTAAATTCGGGAAACACTTGTTCAACAATCTTGATCATTTCAATGCATTGATAACAATTATTCGAATGGTAAAACGCCAGGGTTGGTTGATTATCAGAGAGCGCTTGCTTAAGCTGGTCTGCAGGGAGACCATCGTTTGGGCTGGCAGTTTGTGATTGATTTTTTTCAGGCTTGATGAGCAATACCAGGAAAATGATTACAATCACACCAATCAGGATAAGGATATTGTTTTTATTATTTTTCTTCTTTGGTCGATATTTCTTTGGCATCAATAACTCCAATTACACTTTGTATTGCAGTATCTAAACTGAGCAAATATAGTAAGGTCATGATTATTGCAGAAGATACACACCACATACATACTGCTTTGATCACAAATGGCTCAAGAATGGTCAGGTATAAAGAAAAAAGTACACCAAATAAGGTCATGCCAAAAATCAGTATGTGAATATACCTTGATAACCTATCATGGCTCAATTGGGTCCAACCCCAGGCTGCCAGAATTGCCAGATACCCGAAAACACCTAACACGCCCACCGGTAACCAACCGAATACGTATGCATAAGGGCTGGATTGAACCGCATTACAATCACCCACTGGCCCACAAACGGCAGGTACTACCTGTGTTTCTACATAAGCAAGATAGCCAGCAACACCCAACCCGATTAAAATAAACACCAAAAAAAACGCATTGCGCCATTTCTCTTGCGTTTCAGATATTTTCGGCGGATAACTTCTACCGATGTATTGCCATATTCGTATTCCTGAGAAAATTAAAGCTACCACCATTCCAACAATAGTCATAATAGCCAATGTAAATCCAGATGAAGGTGACTTTACGCCAGTCTCAAATAATGGTGGTACTTCTGTTGGTGTAAACTCTACGGATTTTACCTGCTCATCTGCGCTTACAATAGAAGTGGGTAATGAAGCAATTGTTGGTGTAGATATTGGCGTAATCGCCGTTTCTGCAACCGAGCAGCCTGTTTTCTGGCAGGTTAGTATCGCATTTTCCATTTCCGGCAAAAGGCTTTCTGCAAATCCTTCCCAATATTTATCTCCGATGATTATGGTGGGAACTGCCTGTGGCGTAAACCCCAATTGAGAAGCCATATCCACAAATAGTTGCTGGTTTTCTGCTATATACCAAACTTCGTATTCTTTTACTTCGACATTATCGAACCGCTTGGCAAAGCTTTTTATGGCTGGTCTGGCTATTTCGCAATGAGGGCAACCATCTCCCCAGAATATGTAAATAATAACTTTTCCTTCGGACGGAGTTGGGGTTAGTTCTTGTAGAGTCTCATGAGCATCTGGTTCATCTTGATTAAATGCTTGAGGCGAATGCAAAATCCCTTTACGTATGAATTGATTGTGATTGCGAGGATGCGGCCAGAATGATCTGGCGTGAGTTAACAATTTTGTTCCGATCGTGGGGTTCACTAACGACTGGGCTGACACTGGCTGAAAAATTAGAAAGGTGAATATTATAATAAATAAACTAATCAGCCAATGCGTAAGTGTTTGCTTCTTCATCATCTCAACTCAATTGCTTTTCCACAACAATCGGCAACACATTGGCCGCAGCCATCACAGCGATCAAGATCGATCTCAATCCGTCCTCCCATACGCGCTGCTTTATCAGGGTGATAAGCGATAGCATTTTGGGGGCAGGAGGTCAACACAAGACAAATCTCATCTTTTGCCGGGCATTTTCTTTCGTTGATGAATGCTTTCATGTTCTATTCCTTGGATTATTCTTTGCTTGCAAGAGCAAGAGCAGGAAATTCTACCCCAAGAGAGAAGTTAATATCATTAGCAATATTTAAAAAAGCTTGTTTTACTAAGCCTAATGCATCATCACGTTCACGAATGAGAGGCTGCTCACGAACTCGTCGTTTTAATGCATTAAAATCTTCTATCTCGCTCCGTTCCAACACGTCGCCGTGTTGCTGACGGTCAATAAGCTCCTGATATACCGATAACAGACGATTCTCCATTTCAGTGGTTTCAAGATCAGCAGCGCAACTGGTTTGCGCCTGAAGGTAGTTTTGCACAGATGAAGTAGCGTGCAGAGCCTCACCCAGCATACGTGCAGTTTCTTGCATTTCTTTGGTTATCATGATTTTTTCTCCTTAATTGTAGTGTTAACCGCCGCAGCTACATCCGCTTCGTCTAGCATTGGCAGCAAAAGGTATCCCCGCTGATCGGCTGATAATTTCATCGATTTCAGCAAACATCTTGCAGATGGTCTTCTCAGCTATACGATAATCTTGGACGACTGCCAGGTTCTCTAATTCTGTTTCCAGGCGAGAAATAGCAACTTCATGCTCATCTGCATTTTCCGGAGACCAACGTAAATCGTTTTGATGGTTACGCATTTCTGCCAAGATTTTCTTTACGGTTGGATCGTTATTTACATCATTGAGAGTTTTCAAGAATATCTGGTATTCAGGCGCATTAAGAAGTAAATCACCTAATTGTCGAGCTAACTGGTTTGCTTCATCTACTTTTTTGCTGGTGGAAACTGGTGTTTGAAAATTCATTTTTATTCTCCATTTGTTTATTCGTTTGGAAGGGTAGGACTCAAAAATAAAAATTGGCTTTCAGCAGGAAGGAAGATATTCGCTTCGACCTCCAAGGTTTTTAATATCGCGGCTGGAACAACACAACTATTACGGCAGACATATTCGCTGGCTAATTGATATACATGAGTATCCAGAAGTGGCACACTCATCTCATGGGCAATGTCCAGAGTAGTCAAAACCTGTGCCATTTTCTGTATGTGTTCACAAGTGGTGATGAATTCAATTACCACATGCGTCATATCGCTGCGGCGGGCTTCGATGGTGGTTTCTTGATTGCATTGTCCGGCTTTAACCCAAATCATACTCATCCTGTTTTCCTTAACCTTGCAGTAAGTGTTTCATCTGTAAGAGAGCTTGAATATTTGGCGGGCAAATTCCATATTCCTGCAAACGCGCATATAAAAGTTGGGACATGCGTAAACTTAATTTAAAAAAAATATTTGTATCCTCCAATTTTGCCAGATCTAAGGCTGCCACAGATACTACCCCTAAAGCTCGAGCAGATGCGCCTATATGATTCGAGTTTATCCAGGCTGCCCAGCCAAAAGGCTCGCCAGGAGTATTTAATTCAACATGGACTTTTCCTCTGCATTGTCCTGTTTCTGTATTGACAATCAAACGCAAATCTACTTTTCCATCTCTTAATAAATATAATCGTTCATCATGACCATCTCCTGAAAAAATGTTCTGTTCAGGAAGGTACTCATAAATACGCCCACAACTCGCCAACATTCTCATTTCAGCCTCACTCAACATGCTGGCTAGTGAACTTTTTCGTAATGTTTGGATAACTTTTCCGCTCATTATGCTTTCCAATATCATTTTTCAATTTAATACACCACAATAAATATAATCTTCTGTCGATTGTCAATTGTCTAAATTATATTTCTTGGTGTCCTTTTCTTATTATCAGCATCTAGACGCTGGAGCGCAGTTAATGCTCTTTTTGAGCGTGAGTTGGGAATCGCTTTTTCGTTTAGATACTCTAAATTCTCAACAATATCAAGTAAAAAGTTCGTTGGAAATCCTAACACACTCTCATTTTCTTTTATGTCTGTGGCTTCACGGCAACCATAGCAGCCATAACTGAAATTCAAACGTTGCTCTAGAAAGGGAATAATGGTTGAATCCACACAAGTGGCTTGTAAGATAGCTGTTGAACTATTGATTCGTTTTCCGCCGGTTGCATTTAAATATGCCAGGTTGATCCACATCAACTTTTCAATCTCGTCTTCTATCACGGCGATATCTGGGATGACTTCAGCTTTCGCCAATGGAAATAAATGCAATCCTTTTATCTGACCCGAAGAAAATTTAGGCATATGCTCAAACATTTGTTGACCAATCTTTGCGTCAGCCACAATACCAAAACCTACCAAACCACTACCATTGCGTAAACCTTCTGGCAATGGGCGAAAACCAAAAGCTGCTGCTGCAGCCGGGCAAGATATTCCTGCACTATCCAGAAGCACCGATTGACCATGCCGGGCTTTCATCAGCGCCTGGCAATAACGGTGTTGTTTCAACCATTCAGTGTTTGGTAGCGGTTGGGTTCCATCACTTAAAAGGCGCACACCAATAACCTCACCAGAGAGCTTCAAGATTGAATTAATGCGTAACCCGCATTCCTTTATATCATTCACTTTCATCTGGCATTTTCCCTTTTCTAATTTAATAATATTTTACTGGTCGATGGTGATAACGTCGAAATTAACCGGTTCAATTCAATAACTGTAGTGACATTTATATGATAGATCATTTTCTTACCTTGTTGGGATGTTCTCACAAGACCAACTTCCCGTAATATCGCCAAATTTTGAGAGACGCATGGTTGGCGTTTTCCTGTTAGAGTGACAAGGTCACAAACACATCTTGGAGCTTGGGATAAGATTTCCAGGATTTGTAAACGCACTGGATTACCCAAAGCTTGAAATAGCGCCGCCTGTTGTTGTCTAATGTTCATGAAATAACTTGCTTTTCTTTCAGTAACAATTAATTATTCAACCCAGAACAAATCTTTTGCTGTAAACCTGAAATCTTCTCTTGCGCAGTCTGTGCGGCTTTAAAAAACAATTGTGACAAGGCCTCTTCATCTAGAGTTTCCATAGGCGTAAGCGCTTTCATTTGATTAAAAGTGAGATCTTCTTTCAACGCTAATGTTGCTGTACCGAGCATCACTTGAGCAGCCATTTTTCGAGAATCCGCCTCTGAGAAACCAGCTTCAATGCCAGCGCGAGTCATGCCCTCCAGAATGGGTAAGACACTCCGCATAGCCGCGCCTATCATACCCACACACCAGTTCATTTGATCATCTCGGGCGACAAGTGATTCGCCTAGTATACCCAGGATGGCTTCAACCAATTCCCGCGCTTCAGGCGTTACGTTAGCGCCATATGCTACCGGATTGATTCCCTTACCAATCAGCGATGGTGCATTTGGCATGATGCGCGCTACAGGGGTACCAGGTTGCAGAATTTCTTCAATTTTTGCCAGTGGAACACCTGCCGCAAATGAAATCACCAAACGGCATGGACAGACCCACTCAGCAAACGTTTTGATAATATCAATCACAGACTTGGGAGAAACCGCGATCAAGATGGCATCCGCTGCGCAGACTGCTTCGTCAGCCAGGATTACCGATCTCACCCCAAACCTCTCGGATGCTGCTTCAACCCGGTTTTTGTCATTATCGCAAACAACCAGGTGATCGGCAGGTACCTTAGCATTTCTTAAGCGCTCAAGTAAGATTTGACCTATGTTCCCTGCCCCTATCACAGCCAGGTATTTTTCGTTCAGTTTCATTTGTTTAATTCCTCTCAGGTAAGGTAACCATTTTTTAATATAACTCGAATGCGAAAATACCTAAGGAACCATATGTAATTTAAATGGGAATGCTGGACACCGGCGTCTAACCGATGTCCAGGCAGTTTATTTGTTCAATCTTGAGATAGGTTAAGTTTCTCGAACACGTCAGTGACCTTCTTCATGGCTTCTTCGGTTGGCATATTGCGCAGGTCGAGGGCAATAACCTGTTTATCAAAATCTGCTCCCACGGCAGCAAGTGCATCTTTGTACATCTTGCGCTGCATTTTTGGATCGCACCCTCCTACGACGTAAGTCACGCCTGGTTTGGCTAAATCTTGCCAAAACCGGTCGCCGTCATCCACACACAATTGTGGGTGAACGATGGCATACTGCACATCCAATTCATTGCGTACATAATTGAGCAAACTCCAGACATTCAGTTGGGTAAATCCCGGGCAGTCACCCCGGCACATGCATTGCACAAATCGAGGTAGATTTTCTTCAGACATGGGAAACTCCTTGATATAAATATGTTAAGCAGCGGGAGGATATTGCTGCCGTAGTTCTTTGAAAAGCAATTTGATAGATTTGCGATCTGGAAATGAGATCGCACTTACCGGGCATTGAAAGCGGCAACTCTCACAATAGACTTCGCAGTGGTACGGATTAGCGACAATAACTTTTTCAGAGCCGCCCTGATAAGCATAAGTGCCGTGTTTGCATGCCTTAACACATAATCCACAATTGCTGCATAATTCGTTATCAATTGTTGGGTACCAGGGAATTAGTTTTCGGGGAATACCCAGGAAATCTTTATAAGCTTCAGTATCTGCCATAATATTAATCCTTTCTTTTTAAGGGGAATGATAGAACCAATGAAACGATTTTGTTTCCTGGGGGAGAACGTTTTCTGCCGGGACCATGTCCACACGGGTGTCCACAGCACATAAATTTCATTCCAGTACGGATGTGACACATAAACCTATCTCTTTTCTCGCAAGCAGGCTGCGAGGCTGCCATCTTGCCTCCTTTGGGCAGATCTCATCACTGTCCCTTCTCTTGATTCATAGTGTTTACTCACATTTTGTTTTCGCTGACCAAAGTAAAGCCATTGCGACGAATCAAATCCAGCACATCGGGTAGGAAGTTCTGAATGTCTTCTTGTTCGGTTGAAGTAACTTCGAAAGACATAAACGACGGTGTTTTTTGTGACATACCCTGCACAGTGGGCACTTCCAGCCGCAGGTTGACAAAGTCGTAGGGTCGTTCCTTAACGGCATCCTCCATCTGTACCAGGAAGCGTTTTTCTCCAAATTCGCCAGCTATTTCAAAACGCACACGGGTGGTCAGTTTAGCCACTGCGTCTTCAGCGGTAGCGCGCGCCTTAAGTGCATCCTGCTTGACCATCTTCTCTTTGGCTTCCTGGCGCACAACTTTGAATATCTTGTGTTCGCGTTCCAGTTTCCAGATCAAATCGCGGTCGGGGAAGGCAATAGCTTGTACCGGGCAGACTGTGCCGCAGGTGCTGCAACCCACCATACAACTCATAGCGTTAACCGGCACGGCTTTGTTATCCTGCATTTCGTATACGCCGCGTCCGCAAGTGGTATAGCACAACGAACAACCGATGCAGGTATCGGTATCGACTGTCGGGAACCAGGGGATATCTTTGCGGGGTATCCCATGCCACAATTCATCTTTAGCCATTTCAATCTCCTTTATATCGATATAGTCTTTCAAGCTGTCTGCCAAGAAAGCTCGCCTGGTATCTTAATCGCCATGCTCTTCTTTATAATTGATGGAAACTGGAAGCCCAAGCTTGATAGGAGCGGTTTCCAAATCAACTTGTCCGTTTTGCTGGTAACGTTTTTTCATCATTTGAACTACCAAGACAATTCCCGCTAACGGCCAGACATGGAAAATCATTGGCGTTCCACATTCTGGACAGGGCAACATGCCAATACCTATCAAACCTCCCAGAATGAACCACAATTTTGCCGTGGACTTTTTAAGTCGTTTGTAAAAACGCCGGATCATGCTTCTTTACCTCGCGTATTCCATATCAAAAATAACCTGGTTCAATAAATCAGATGGTTCAAAAGATTAGTGTAATCGTTCCGTGTGATCCACCAGACAGTTTTCAATTGTAACAACCATATAGAACGGAGCGCAGCCAAAATGTTGGCTGATGGTCACAGCGTCTTCGGAAACGGCTGCAATTTTTACCATTTTCCAATCCTTTCAGGACAATCAATCTACAATAAAGGTTTGTCTGCAGCCTGCTGGCTACTTGGTTTTGTCAAAACTTCGTCTTTCAGATCAATACTTTGGATCAATATTTTGTGGGCTGCCAGGCTTCTGGAAAAAACACCTACAATGATTGGCTTCAAGATGATAAAAGCAGCCATGAGCGCCGAGTATAGGGGTTGTGTAATCAAACCAGACGTAAATAAAAGATTCTCGCTGATCACACTGGTGCTGAATTTTGCGGTTAATCCCACTCCCATAACCAATGACTGGCGTTTTCCAAGTAGTTTGTGGAACAACAGGTAAGAGATTGCCATCCGAGATGACAGGGAGATCACCATGATGATGAGGATCAGCAGCGGATAAGTGAGCATTGCATTCAACGACATGCTGCCACCCAAGCTGAGAAAGAAAAATGGCCCGAGGAAGATGTTGCCAACGAAAAAGACCGGCTTTTTGTATTGTTGGATAAATTTATCAGGCAAGACTTGCCTCACGGCAATGCCGCTGAAAATAGCCGCGACAACTCCCAGGTTCTCAAAGCCAGTTGCCCCAAAGTAAATAAAAGCAAATAACATCATAAAGATAATAAAGGGGATTACAAACGAATCGCCGGGTATCTTTTCCAGAAAACGTCGGGTGAATTTACCGGCCAATGACAAGAGAACGGTTCCAATCAGGATGCCCGCCAACGTAAGTACGATGTTGAGCGACTTTTGCCAGGCTGCGTTTTGAGAAGCGCCGGAAGTGAAAGCGGGCAAGGCAACAATTACAGCCAGGGCAAGGATTTCAAAGACATCATCGAACACCCCGATACCTAAGGCCAATTGTCCGAAGCGTGTTTTTTCCAGCCCAAACTCTTTTAAAATTGCCAATAGGATGACCTCGCCAACAGTTCCAAAGGCGATACCGCACAGCAAGGCAACTACAATTGAGTGACTCACGAACTCTGGAAATACAAAATAAAGAAACAGGGCAATGAGAGATCCTTCTGTCAACGTGAGCAAGATATTGCCGCCAACAATGTACTTGCCTAATTTACCGATGTCCCTGAGTTCCAGGTCAATGCCAATGGTAAATAGGAAAAATAACATTCCAATTTGGGATAGGAAGTGAAATTCAACGCTGCCCATCACATCTTTGAAAAGACCAAGGGATGAAAGGATCATTCCAAAGATGACCACGGTGAACATCCAGGGCATTTGAAAGTAACGATTGATTAAGTATCCTGCAGTGACGATCACGAGACAGGTTATAGCTGCAAGTAGAAAAATATCCATTATCGCCTCTAGCAAACTCTAGTTTTCATATTGATATATTTTCAACAAATTTTTTTAAACTTCCAAAGCATCAGCCAGCCAGGTGCATATCTGATCTATGCTCGGTACACGCCCAGAAACAAGCACTTTTTCATTAATAACCAGCGCCGGAGTGGATAGAATAGGATATTCCATAATCTCTCCGTAATCTTCAACTTTTATGATTTCAGCTTCTATTCCCAACGAGGTTACCGCTTTACGAGTAACGATCTCCAACATTTTACAGTTTGAACATCCCGGACCAAGAATTTTCACAGTTATCATTTTTTATGTTTTCCTTTTAAATAAGATTTATTCATCATCAAATCTTTATTGAGGCAAAGTGATTTTCTTTTATTAATCGGCTGAAGATTCTCCAACTTCGGCGATTAATTTTTTATGATTACGACGGTTGACTATCCAGAGAGCTGCCGCAAGTGCGGCTATGAAAACAGCAAGATAAGCAGCTAACACACCTAACGATGCACTATCCACCCATGCCCCATAAATGATTCCTGCCAATGTGCTGAATAACGCTACCCAGAGCACATACACCCATGCTTTTAGTCTTCCAATAATCGTTGCTGTAATGAGAATGCTTTGCAAGCTCAATTCCGGATCAGAAATCAAATAAGCCAATAATGGACCTCGATGCATTCCCAAGCTTAGGAACATCTGTGCAATTGGCACCTCTACCAATGTGGGGAAGTACATGAAGACACCGAAGATAACACCCACAAAATTCCCAAGGAAGGTATTTTGACCAGCAACCACTTCAATCCATTCGGGTTTGATCAGCATTCGAATAATCCCTACTGCGAAAACACCAACAATAAGTAACGGGAAAATCTGCTTTACAAAGCGCCACGATTCCCACAGAAAATCGCGGGTTTCATCCTCGGTAAGCACTGATTTAATCATCCAACCTAAAATGAGTACAGAAATTAACACACCAATAAATTTCCCGGTTAGCGCCAGCGAAACACCGCCGGCATATGGCGTCATACCCAATGCAGCAACTAGCAGGGTCAAACCCACCATCGCGGTTGATATCCATGTCCAATTATTAAAGCCATCATGGATTTTTTCAATCCCCTTCCAAGAGGAGAACCCAATCAGGATCAACATTCCAATCAGGATTGCCCCTTGAGCTGTAACACCTTCCTCGCCCTTTGCCGGGTCAAATGGTACCAATTTATAGAGATAGTTTTGTAATTGGTCTAAACCTCCAAACGGCAGGTTGACTTGGGCATAAGCATGTTTGAGAAACTCAAATTGAAAGGTACCAGCAACCAGTAGAAAAACCAAGACAAGCATAAAAATCACCGCTGCCCGGCGCATGGCTGCCTTTTTAGCAAACATGGCATCGGTGGCGCGATCATGCTCAGCATCTTGTTTACTAAATATTATTGCCATGATAATTCCAATGCCAATTCCAAAAATTAGTGATAGCACTAACCGGGCGATAGCTAAATCCAAGCCAATCACACTACCTGTGTATGCCAGCGCCAGGATATTAATTGCCGGCGCAACAAATAGAAAAGTAATCGCTGGACCAAGCCCGGCACCCTTCTTATAGATACCAGCAAAGAGAGGTATTACCGTGCAAGAGCACACGGCTAGCAAAAATCCTGCAACTGCTGAAGCGGGATAAGATATATATTTAGGTGTATTTCGACCCAAGAAGCGGGTAATAGTTTCTTTAGGGATCAGTGCTGTCATTGCTCCCGCAATATAGAAAGCCGGTAGCAAGCACAACAATACATGCGCCGCCAGATAAGAAGCCAAATTTCCAAGTCCCCCTTGTATTAGTGAAGAAAGAAAAGTAAGTATTGTCATATTTTTTCCAATCCAAATCAATTAATATTTTCCTTTATATATATTCAAAATATTGAATGTTATTAAGTAAAGAATTTTACGTTCACCAGCGCAAGCAAAAGATTTATCACTGTTGTTTACGAATTGGGGTTTTTATTCAAACTGAAATGGGGTTTACCAGCACTGCAATTTGGGCAGGTGCAATTGGGTAGTGGTTCAATCAGCAGATTTTGAATAATCGTATTGGTTGAAATACCTAACAC
>JAAZNS010000177.1 GCA_012798185.1 Chloroflexota bacterium
CAGCGGACTTTCTTTGGCATGTGCAGCAGCGTCCGAACGCGGTTCGCCAAAGAAAACCATCAAAACCTGGCGTCCCATATAAAAGGCTGTGCAGAAGGCAGCCAGCGTGAGCAGCCAATATATCGCAGGAGAAAGCAGTTTTGCTTCGGCTAATATTTCATCCTTAGACCAAAATCCTGCCAGAGGCGCAATTCCGGCTAACGCCAAAGCGCCAATCAGGTAAACCCAAAATGTGATTGTCATTCGTTTACCAAATCCGCCCATTTGCCGCATATCCTGGGCATCGAAATTTGCCGGCGCATTGATTTTCTTTTTTAGTTTCGGGTCGTGTAATATGTGATGCATACCTTGTTCGATACCCTGGATAACCGAACCCGCAGAAAGGAAAAGCAGGGCTTTGAAAAAAGCATGCGTTACAAGATGAAACATCCCGGCAGTGAAAGCACCCATTCCTACCGCCGCGGTCATAAAACCCAACTGGCTGATCGTGGAATATGCCAGCACTTTTTTGATATCGAATTGCCCGATGGCAATGGTAGCTGCCAGCAAAGCGGTCGCCCCCCCCACTAGGGCTACAATATTTTGCGCCTCGGGAACTTGAACATATAATGGATGCGAGCGGGCGACCAAATATACGCCTGCGGTGACCATCGTGGCAGCATGAATCAACGCTGAAACGGGCGTGGGTCCTGCCATAGCATCGGGCAGCCAAATATACAACGGGATCTGCGCCGATTTCCCAGCCACACCCAGCAGCATGAACAGGGTAATAGCCAAAACCGCTGAAGTTATCGACTGATTCGGTTCTCGAAGCTGCTGAAAAATATCATCGAAATTAAAGGTGCGGAAAGTAACAAAAATTATGAAAGCAGCGATGAGAAAACCAAAATCTCCGATACGGTTGGTGATAAAAGCCTTCTTGCCCGCCAGGGCATTGCCGATGCCGTCTTCACCTTTATCGTACCAAAATCCGATCAACAAATACGAGCACAATCCCACCCCCTCCCAGCCGACGAACAGCATTAAATAATTATCTGCACCCACTAAAATCATCATCGCTACAATGAACAGGTTGAAGAAAACAAAAAACCGGCGGTAACGACTTGGGTCGTTATTATGGCGCACATCTTCGTGCATGTAACCAACAGCATAAATATGGATTAAAGTACCAACACCTGAAACCACCAGCATCATTGTGACCGAAAGAGTATCCACTTTAAACGCCCACGCCAGGGATAATTCGCCGATGGTGATCCAATCTGCCAACCTGATCGTCACCCCCTCCGGATTCGGTGCCAGCGAGATAGCCTGTAATACGGCAATAATGAAAGACAAACCGGTTGCACTGCAGGCAGTTGTCCCAATCGCTTTTTCGCTCATCCTACCCCCAATTATCAGGTTGATCAATAAGCCAATTAATGGGAAAAAGACCACCCAAGGGACAAGAGCAAAGAAATTCACGCTGGTTGCCACCGTTTCACTGAGATGCATAAAGATCTCCCATGATTAACCCTTCATACTATTCATCTGATCAATATCGATGCTTTGCTTGGTATGGAATATATCAACAATCAACGCTAGCCCCACGGCAACTTCTGCTGCTGCCATTGCCATAATGAAAAAAACGAATATCTGTCCATCCAACAACCCAAAAGCCCTGGCAAAAGATACAAACGCCAGGTTGCCAGCATTTAACATGAGTTCCACTGACATAAAGATAATAATGGCATTTCGCCGGATGAGTACGCCTAAAGTTCCAATTGCAAAAAGAACTGCTGCCAAACCAATGAAATAAGAAACAGGAAGCATATTGAACTCCATCGCGGCTCAACTTTTCCGCTTGGTAAGCACAATGGCGCCTATCATTGATGCAATCAACAAAACCGAAGTCGCCTCAAACGGCAATAAATATCGGCTGAAGAGGGCTTTGCCAACAGTAACAGGGCTTCCAAATTCCGCAGCAATCGAGGCTGCATCTGGGATTACGCCCGTTTGAGCAAATATGATATATAGAATTTCGCTGATTAATATGATCCCCAATGAATAAGCTGCCGGTTTTACCCATCTGGCAGATGAAATACGCCCGGTTTGTTCGGCGCCCAAGAGCATGATTACGAATAAAAACAGCACCATAATAGCGCCCGCATATACGGTGATCTGGGTTAGAGCGATGAATGGCGCATTAAGCAGCACATAAAATATTGCTACCACATTAAAATTAAGGATCAGGAATAACGCTGAATAGACTGCATTTTTACTCAACAACATTCCCAGAGCAGAGGCTATAGCAATTGCTGCTAGAATAAAAAATAATGCATAATTCAAAGTCATCAGCTTTCTCCATAATCAAAATAATCAATCTTGTGGGTTTTGCATCTCCGGCACCGAGCGGGTATATACCCCTGGAGGCGTTTTTTGAGGGGTAGGCAAACCGCCTTCACCTACTGGTTCGATCAA
>JAAZNS010000178.1 GCA_012798185.1 Chloroflexota bacterium
AAAGCACATCCGGGGATGACCGGTATCACTTCCGATGATCTCATCCCATCATTGGCAGTCTTGGCAGACGCAGTCCACCAAGAAGGGGGGCTTATTGCTGCTCAAATCAATCATGGCGGAATGTTATGCCGGCCGGAATGTGTGAGCGGGTCATTGGCGCCAAGCGATATCGAATCGCCTTTTATCTTCCAAAAAGCTCGAAAAATGAACGATAATGAGATTTCGGAAGCTATCCTTGCCTTTGGACAGGCAGCAAGACGGGCAAAAGAAGCCGGCTTCGATGCGGTACAGATCCATGCTGCGCATGGTTATCTCAACAGCGAATTTCTCTCACCCTGGGCTAATCGGCGGGAAGATCAATGGGGAGGTGCCATGGCGCAGCGAATGCACTTTCTTCGAAAGGTTTGCGCTGAGGTGCGTTCACAGGTGGGGTACGATTATCCGGTTTTTATCAAACTAGGCATGCTGGATGGTTTTAAGGGCGGGTTGACTGTCGAGGAGAGTATGACTATTGTGCCGGAATTAGAAACTATGCGCCTGGATGCTGTGGAATTCAGCAGCGGTATTAATGGCGAGAAAAATATCAGTGCCCAAAAAGGTATCCGCCGGGAACAGGATGAAGGTTATTTTATGAATATTGTCCGGCAAGCCCGCCGATTAACTCGGTTACCTATCCTCGCTGTGGGAGGGTTTCGTTCCCGCAAGGTCATGGAACGTGTACTGCAAGACGGCGAGGCAGATTTTATATCCCTTTGCCGCCCGTTGATCTGCGAGCCGGATTTTCCCAACCGCTTACGCCTTGGGCTCCAGGATAAATCCCGCTGTATTTCTGCCAACAATTGTTGGGAAAATACTCCTGGCGAAGGGATAAGCTGTAAGTGTCCCTTAGATAAAATCTCATGATGGCGAATAAAAACCAGCAAGTGATCCGTTCTATCCTTGTCTACTTTGCTGCAGTTTTGATAAATTTGATTATCACTGTTCCCCTGTTTTTTCTGCGAGAGCGGTTAAATACCTCTACGATTGCCCTGATTTATTTATTGCCGGTTTTATTGAGCACAGTTTTTTGGGGTTTATTACCTGGATTATTGACCGGGCTAACAGCGTTTTTTCTTTTTAATTATTTTTTCATTGTTCCCTATTACACATTATTTGTTCATAAGGCAGAAGATATTACAGTCCTGCTGATTTTCTTCCTGGTTGCTTTTTTGATCAGCCAGCTGGTTGGCAGAGTGCAAAAAAACCTGAGTTTAGCCACAACCCGTGAAATACAAACGACGCGTTTGTATGAATTCAACCTGGCGTTAACCCACGCTGGTACACTGCAGGAGGTTGCCCATGTTATCGCTAATCATATTAAGGAAGCATTTCAAGCGCAATATGTTATGGTTGACGCAGTTTTAAATAGTGAAACTGGCTGTCACGATCATATCCCTGCCGATGGCGCTCCTCCTGCCGGTAAACCGGTGATTGTAATGGCTTTGCAAACGCCGCGCGCTTTTCTGGGAGAAGTACATATATGGCGGGAAGAATCTCGTCTAGATGTGTTCGAAGAACAAATGCTGCATACATTCACTTCGCAGGGGGCGTTAGCGCTCGAAAGGATCGAGTTGGCGCAAAGCGAAACCCGTACGCGTGTTTTAGAAGAAAGCGACAGGATGAAATCCGCTTTGCTTTCTTCTGTTTCGCATGAATTGCGCACACCGCTTTCCACAATTAAAGCAGCCGTAACCAGCATATTAAGCGGTGAGGTGGAATGGGGCAGTGAGGCTGCTCAGGATTTACTTTCGGCCGTAGATGAGGAGACCGATCAGCTGAACCGCCTGGTCGGAAACTTGCTGGATATGTCGCGCATCGAGGCTGGAGCGCTTAACCCCGAAATCAACTGGAACGAATTATCCGAAATCGTCGAAAGCGCTTTGCACCATTTGCGCCATGAGCTAGACGGATATACGGTTACACTCGATTTGCCCGATAATTTGCCCTTGATCCCGGTCGATTTTATGCAAATTGAGCGTGTTTTTACCAACCTTTTCAGTAACAGCGCCAAATATGCTTCACCAGGCACGGAAATTCAGGTTAACGCCAGGGTTCAAAACGGGCAAACTGTGTTGATACAGGTTAATAATCAAGGTCCTCCTATTCCTGAGGATCACCTGGAACGAATTTTCGATAAATTCTACCGGATTACCAATGCCGCTCGGGTAACAGGAACTGGACTGGGTTTATCGATATGTAAAGGAATTATCGAAGCCCATGGCGGCAAAATTTGGGCTGAAAACCTACCTGGCAGATTTGCTTTTAATTTTTCACTGCCGCTAACCCGAAAAGGAAAACCGCAAGCTGCAGTAGAATCAGAGACATGATAAGCGCACAGCCACACATTTTGGTCATCGATGATGAACCACAAATATTGCGTGCACTCAGAAATATATTGGGTGCCAAACATTTTCGGGTGAGCACTGCCAGCCGCGGCGAGGACGGCTTGGCTATGGCAGCAGCAAATCCGCCCGATTTGATCATTCTCGACCTGGGATTACCAGATATTGACGGATTCACCGTATGTTCCCGGCTGCGAGAATGGACTCACATTCCGATTATTGTTCTCTCGGTGCGGGAAGGCGAACGCGATAAAGTGCGCGCATTGGATGAAGGCGCCGATGATTACCTGGTGAAGCCTTTCGGGATTGAAGAGCTACTGGCGCGCATTCGCGTAGCTCTGCGCCACACAGTGCAATCACAAGGAAATCCTGAGGCAGTGATCAGTGCCGGTGATTTAATAATCGATCTTACCAGCCATGTAGTCACCCGTGCCGGCGAAGAGGTTAAACTGACTGCAACCGAATTCAAGCTGTTGGCGTATCTGGCGCAAAACGCCGGCAGGGTGTTGACCCATCAAAGCATCCTTAATAAGGTATGGGGGATAGAATATATCGATAACGTTGAATATCTGCGGGTTTTCATGAGCCAATTACGGAAAAAATTAGAAGCCGATCCACGCCATCCAAGACACCTTATTGGAGAACCGGGAGTGGGGTATCGATTCACGCTTGGAGAATAAGCAATGGACAAACAGACTTCATCGGAGCGCCAGCCCAAAAGTTCAACGAAAGAATATCTGCTAACTTTATCAAAGGACAATTGCCTGAGTTTATCGAAAGATAATCAAAATCGAAAAATATTGATATGGGCGGTAACAACAGTTTTCCTCCTGTTTATCATCATTATTATTGTTTACGCGGACAAGGGAATATTACCCGAGCCGATAAGCCTCATTTATTCATATGTCTGGGGTGATAAGCTTGCACATTTCGTTCTTATCGGATTGCTTGCGTTTTTAGTCAATCTTAGCTTATCTGCTAGACTGGTTAAAATTTACTCCCGTCCAATGCTGCTGGGAAGTTTTTTGGTTGCCATTGCGGTAATTATCGAAGAATTCAGCCAGCTGTTTATATCGGGACGAAATTTTTCGTTGTTGGATCTGACCTTTGATTTTCTTGGTATTGCGGCTGCCAGCTGGCTGATTTCCCTAGTGTGTCTCTCCCCCCAAAATGCCCGATTACGATAATCGTAGATCGTAAATTGGGAATCGCGAATTGGCTTATTTAAATCGTACATCGAAAAACGCGTAACCTCACTGAAAATAAAAATCTCAGTTATCAGTTGTCGATCTGCGCTTCTCAAACATCGATATCCAATTCTCTATATTTTTAGCGTTCCTTTTTATACCATCGTTATTTCATTAGTTTAATTTCAAGAGAAAGGGTTTGCGAGACGAGCTTACGCTATCGAAAGCCTTCTTTATTTTTTCTTTATATTTTTGGGGCGAATTTTTGTGTATTCCTTATGGTTTTTTGATACATTGACTGCATTCTGAAGATTTCAAAAGGAATATTCGAAGGTAGATCAGTATGTACGAACATGCATTACCAATACAGTGTGTAAGCGAAGAAACCGAAAACCCCTCTAGCAGGGAAAAGATTACAGACTTATTGGTAAAGGAATATCAATACTGGGATAACTGCTTAGCGATACAGCCAGATAGAGAAAAAGTGCTTATCTGCCTCCAGGGGATGAAATTGGCAAAAGCGTTGTCAAACGGAATGGAAAAAGTGGCAATCACATTTCCTGATGCGCTGGTTTTTACCATTTCCGGAAATGGGCAGAAAGAAACTAAACGATTGGTATTGTCTGAAGCAGGGAAAACCATTACATGGCATAAAAAACGGCGTTGGTTTACCCGGAAGACTTTCCTGCAAACGATTCAAGATCAAATTGAATTGCTGGAAAGTTCGTTAAACCCAGCTTCTGCTGTTTTTGGAGGGCTATTACGCTTTGCCGTTGCACGATCGCTGATTTACGAAAGCATACCAACAGGAAAAGAAGTGATCTATTCTGCCAGACCAGGCGAGGATATTCCCAGCGTTCCGCAAAGCAGGGAAACACGCAGTCATGAGCCTATTTTATCTGGAGGCAGTTATGCGAATTGTTTTTACCTGCCTCAATGGGTTGCGTTCGATGGCGAAGGACAATTGGTGATTGATAGCGTTGATGAAGCAGAATCGTACGTTGCCTTACTTCAGAATTACCTGGGGATAATATATGAGGCTGTTACTTTAGCACCTTATATGGTAGTAGATCAGGTTTATCGGCAGAAATATTATGGCATTCTTGGGCAATTTGTCAATCAGAGCCGCGCTTTATGCCGCTTCCGAACGAAGGAAATCATTGCCACGATTCGTCGCCGTTCCAGCTTCAATAGCTTGAACCGAGGGCTGAGCATTACCATGCCGTTCTTCGACGATCGAGCGATGGTGCTGCAGAAGCTCGAATTTGAAATAATTCCCCCCGGTAGGGTGATGTTTATTCCCGCCTTTGTGATCATGGCGGTACAGGAACAATTGACCATGGTGCGGCACAATACCGTGCTAAATTTCTCAACTCGCAAACACTTATTAGATCAATTGGAGATGTTGTTAAAAGCGTTTGATGGTGAGATGAAATAAGGATTTACTATGTTATTTGCGATTGCATTATTACTGATGATATTATTATTGGTACGGCGGGCAGCGCCGCGCGAGTGTCCTGAAGATGCCCATATCCACGGTCCAGGACAAGTAGGGGTGATCGCTGCGATTGCTTTGTTTGGTGTCGATTATTTTACGTCGTATTATTACGCGTCCGGTGAGTTGATGAGCGCGCTGCATCCATATGGGTTGCAAAAGTATGGATATATTGCTGTAGCGGTAATTGCGTTTTGCAATTTTGCCTTCGGGGCGTTGTATATGTATTCCTTGGGGGTTTTTAATGAAGGAGGCGGCTCGTACACCGCCGCCATGCGCTATTTATCACCGGGGATCAGTTTGATCGTGGCGGTTGTTTTATTGCAGGATTATATTTTCACCATAGTCGTTTCGACACTTTCGGGGGTTGACCAATTGTTATCGGTATTGAACATGTATGATATCCATTGGTTTTGGCATTTTCTCTTGGGCGTTTTTCTGGCAACCACCACCTGGTATCTGACTATCCGTGGGCGCGGCGAATCATCTTCCGTAGTATTTACATTGTTAGGCATGATGTTTGCCTTAACCATTGTTATGGCTGTCGGTTTGTTTATTGCTGCCGGCAAGGGTGTGCCTCCGGTTGCGGCGGAAATGACAGTTAAAACCACGACCATTGGTCAGGCACTTTACCACTTACTTACTGCTTCAATGAAAGGGTTAGTGGCATTGAGCGGTTTAGAAGCCATGTCTAACGGTATTCAGTTTGTGAAAGATGAAGATTTCGCGCTTGTTCGTTGGGGAAAGAAACGATTGCCTCGGTTTAAGAAATTATGGAATTTCTATAGCGGAAAATCCGGCATAGGCAGGCTTGTGCAAACATCGTTTTTATTCTATGGCGGCTTGACCACGTTATTCCTGGTTTCCTTTGCCATTCGGTTCAATGTGTTCGATGGCACTTTGGGCAGAACCCTGGTGGGCAACCTGGCGTATATTGGTTTTGAACAAATGCCCGGCGGTATTATTTTGTTTTGGGCGTATCAAATCCTGGCGGTTGCTTTGCTTACCGCCGCCTCTATGACCGCTTTTCAGGATTTACAGGCTACCGGCTGGCGCGATGTGGCGATTGGTGAAATCCCTGAATTCATCGTTTACCGCAATCCGCAGGGAACGTTCACTCGTTCGGTAACAGCTGCTTTGGTGATTGTCATCATTATCGAATTTTTAATTCGTGGGCGGACCACGCTGGGTGTACCCTATTACGGAATTGGGGTCTATATGCCCATTATGATGATGGGATTGGCTGTGCGCCAGCACATCTTGAAGACATATAAGGGAAGGGTGCGCAAATGGGGAGGTTTTAGCGCCAGTTTTACCGCAGCCCTGGCTGCCATTGTGTTTGTGGGTCAAATAATCGGCAAATGGGATGAGGGCGGCTGGGTTGTGCTGATTTCATTTAGCCTGCTGATCATTTTTGCCAATCTGCTGCTTATTTCACCTGGTGGGTATCGGTCGCCGGAACAAATTCACCGCATTGTACGAACCAAAGCTCAAGTAAAGGGCGCCATGGGGTCGATCGTGGAATGGCAGTCTTTGAAGATGCAGGAATACCGGTATGAAGTGTTGATCGCAGTTACCCGATTCTTTGGAATGCTTGGCGTGCGCCGTCCGGTGAGGTTTGATCCGCCTCTGCCAGCAGGCGAATATGACGAGGCTGTTCATATAGATCACCCAGAAGCACCATCAATTTTGGTGCGTTACATCGATCCGCAGCCTAAGCCATCGACCTCTCAAGATTGATTGGGTAAATTTTAGTATATAACAGGGTGATCAAGATAGGAAATTCTGATCATCCTGTTATATATTACTGTTCGGGCTTATTCCACTATTATCAGCGCTTTATATTACTTCAAAGCGTTCGACTTCGAAAGTAAAGACCGTAGCGCCGCCTACGGTTACTGGGATTGGCGGCGATGCGATTACTCCTATCTCTGGGATTGGGGTGCTCAAATATAAGACTCTTTTTTTACAGCTTTTGTTTAAAGTTTTTACTAAAATTTCTTCCTGCCCGTGCATTAACCCAATTAATAATGTCATATTGCGTCTGCTTAAAAATCCTCCCTGACTGGGCAGACAAGTAACTGACAAGCCCAATTTTATAAGGGCATTGATCGAATTTTCAACATCTTGTTCTTGGATAACCGCCATCACCAAACGATCGATAGGAATTTTCTGGCTGCTCATCTGACCGAGTAAATCGGGCCAGCTGGTAGAAGTGTAATCGAGAGCTGCGTCGATCTCCTTGGTGAGATGTTCGAAAGAAAAATCAGAAATGATCCCGTCTTGCAGCAGGTCGGTTAACGCTGTGCGCTGGGCGCGCAGGTATTCACGCCTGGCAACATCCAATTCGAGTGCTTCCAATTCGGGAGCGCTGATCATCACCTCACGAACCGCCTCGGTAAGGCTTGTATTATGCGCTTCAAGCAACGGAGAAAGGATGTTCCAGGTATGTTCGGAGATCTTCCCCTGCCGGTGGCTTTTCTTGAGGTGGTCAAATGCCAGTCTGCTGATCACCGAGCGGGCATTGCGCCGTTCGTATTCTTCCTGCTTTTCGCTGCGTTCGACAATTCCTAATTTCCGAATCAATGGCTTTATCGAAAAACCCTGGATCAATAGCGTGAATAGCACTACGCCGAGCGCCATCACCTGTACTTTTTGAACAGATTCGCCCAGCGCAGCTGGCAGACTGAGCGTAAGCGCTAAACAGATTGCGCCTCGTAATCCCCCCCAAAAGATTACATGCTGCCATTGGTTTGGTATGTTTTGCTTGAAAACCCCTGAAATATATACAATTAAAGCGCGACTAAGCAGGGTTGCTGCAATAGCCCATAAGATCAATTGCCAATGGTCGAATAAAAGCTGCAGATGAATTTGCAGCCCGATCAGTAAAAAAATAAAAGTATTTGCCAGAAAGGCAGCTACTTCCCAGAAGTTATTGACCACGATGCGGGTGGTGGGCGACATCCCTTTTGGTCCAATATTGCCGTTGACCAAGCCCGCCGCAACAACTGCTAATACACCGCTTACGCCAAGTAATTGGGCGATTAGATAAGAGCCATAGGCGAGCAAGCCGGTTAATGTTGTTTCGATAAGATAATCATCGATTCGATTAATAGCCTGAGAAGCCAGGAATCCAAGCAGCGCCCCAATGGCTAACCCTCCGCCTGATACAAGGATAAATTCGAGCAGCGATGCAGCTAATTTAAATTGGTGAATTCCTGCTATCGCCAAAACACTGACCAGATTAAACATCACAATGGCAGTGCCATCGTTGAATAAGCTTTCGGCTTCGATGATCACCGATAGTCGTTTTGGCGCCCCGATCGATCGAAACAAAGCTACCACCGAAACCGGGTCGGTGGCGGATACTAAGGCGCCAAAGACCAGCGCAACCGGCAATGCCAGCCCAGTTCCCCAGAAAATAATCACCCCGATTAAAAAGGTCGTTACAATAACGCCCGGAATCGATAGGGTTAGGATGTATGGCAGGTTTAAGCGCAAGTCACTTAAATTCAGTTGAAAGGCTGCTTCGAATATCAGCGGAGGTACCAATAAAGCCAGGACGAGATTTGGCGGAACATTTAATTCGATTTTGACACTTAAGGAGAGAACCAGTCCGATTAGCACCAATCCGATGGTATAAGGTAAGCGCAGCCGGCTGGTAAGGATGCCCATCAGGATTGCCAGGAAAAGCAAGAATATGATGATTTCTTCGAAGTATAAGATTTGGTCGTTGCTGGTTAATCCCAAAGTGGAACCGAAAGATACCGATGATTGGCAGCCGGTCAGGAATAATAAGGATGCCAAGATAATACTGAGAATGAGATGTGGCTTAGCAATATATCTAATAAAAAGCATTACCCTGCCCATAGTGATATTTTACTTCTATCTCAAAAAAATACGATAAAATTGAATGTTGAAAAACACTTGCTTTGAAAAATTTCGGGCGGAACCATCAATCATTTTTCTTTAGAAGGTGTTTTTTTCCAAAAATCTCGAAAAATCTTTGCTGTAATATTATGATGAAAGAATAAGCGAAGGATATAAAACGGAAAACGAATTTCAATGTCTCCATTTTTACAACTTATCTTAGCTCTTGCAGTGATTATCATTGCTGCGAAAATTTGCGGTTACCTCAGCTACCGTTTAGGTCAACCTTCAGTATTAGGTGAAATCCTGGCTGGATTAATCCTCGGGCCTTCGGTTTTGGATTTTTTTCATTTGTCATGTTTCTCAGATGGACACTTGTTATCCATAATCAGTGAATTGGCAGAAGTGGGTGTTTTGTTATTGATGTTTATCGCCGGTTTGGACCTGCATTTGAAAGACCTTGCGCATTCAAGTAAAACTGCTGCCCTTTCCGGCACATTAGGAATGATATTTCCGCTGATATTTGGTATGGGAGTGGGATTAGCTTATGGAATGAAATTATCGAATGCATTATTCTTGGGGTTGATCCTTTCGGCAACCAGTGTCAGCATTTCTGCCCAAACTTTGCTCGAGCTAAAAGTGATCCGCAGCCGGGTGGGAATAAGCATGTTAGGTGCGGCAGTCATTGATGATATCTTGGTGGTTCTTGGATTTTCGGCTTTCATCGCTTTATTAGTTTCAAATGGCAATGCAGGTTGGGGGCAGATATTGCAAATCGCTGTGAATATGGCGTTATTTTTAATCGTCACGTCGTTGTTCGGATATTACTTATTGCCTAAAATTTCCCGCTTTGTCGATCGATTTCCTATCAGCCAAGGTTTAATTGCTTTCACTTTTGTGGTGATTTTATTATATGGCTGGCTGGCTGAAGCATGGGGAAATATGGCAGCCATCACAGGGGCATTTCTGGCAGGGATGTGGCTATCGCGCAGTTCATTGAAAGAACGAATTTCTAGCAGTATTTCGGTTCTGGCGTATGGTGTCTTTGTGCCGATTTTCTTTATCAATATCGGTTTATCGGCAAATTTACGACAGGTGTCGGGGGGATTTATTTGGATGTTATTGGTGATGACGATTATAGCTATCGTAGGGAAAGTTTTAGGCGCAGGGTTGGGTGCAAAGCTCAGCGGTTTCACCAATCTCGAATCGCTTCAATTGGGGGTGGGGATGATATCACGTGGAGAGGTTGGTTTGATCGTTGCATCGGTGGGAACGAGCAATGGTTTTATTACTCAAGACTTTTTCTCTGCAGCGGTAGGTGTCGTTATTATCACCACCTTGCTAACACCGCCATCTCTCCGTTATTTGTTTGCTAAACCCGCAATTAAAGAAAAAATCCAAGATGATGGTACGAAAGAATCTAAATCGATCTCCAAAATTAAACAAGGAGAAGAATCATGAGTTTCCTGGTTGTCGCGATTATCGATGATGTTGAACTCTGTCCATCTATTCTTGAAGCTTGGGAGAATATCGGTGTAAAAG
The DNA here is from genome assembly GCA_012798185.1 of Chloroflexota bacterium. Classification (GTDB taxonomy): domain Bacteria; phylum Chloroflexota; class Anaerolineae; order Anaerolineales; family UBA4823; genus JAAZNS01. The sequence continues at coordinate 10,476 of JAAZNS010000178.1, forward strand.
GGGTGACTATTCTTGAAAGTACCGGTTTAGGGCGTATCCGTAAAGCCGGCTTGTTAGATGATATTCCCCTGATGCCAAGCCTGGAAGATTTGTTTGAAAAAGATGAAATTCATCACCGCACATTACTCTCTGTTGTAGAGAGCCTGGAAATGGTTGATAAAATGGCGGAAGCAGTTCAACAATCAACTGGTGATCTTGAAGAACCCAATACTGGTTTCATGTTTGTAGTCCCCGTATTAAAGGTTTTTGGGATGGGCAAACATAGGGAGGATCGAACGAACGAATAAAATCGCCGGTTCGCGAAGTCTCAATAAAAATCGATCGATGTGGGAGGCGGATCATGAGTATTTCATCAACTATGCGCGCTATGGTCCTTAACCAACCCGGGCAATTATTACGAATAATGGACGTTCCTGTTCCAAAACCTGATTCTGATCAGGTATTACTGCGCGTGAGAGCCTGCGGGGTTTGCCGTACGGATTTGCATATTTTCGATGGCGAGCTTGCCCAGCCAAAGCTTCCCCTCATCCTGGGGCATGAGATCGTTGGCGAAGTAGTGGAAATTGGCGCTAATGTGAATCGGTTTAAAATTGGCGACCGCGTAGGAGTCCCCTGGTTAGGGTATACCGACGGCACCTGCCGCTATTGCAAGCGGGGTATGGAAAACCTGTGCGATAATCCCCGTTTCACTGGTTATACAATGAACGGCGGTTTCGCCGAGTACACTGCAGCGTACCAGCAGTATTGTTTTCATCTGCCTGATTCATACGGCGATGTGGAAGCTGCTCCCTTTTTGTGCGCTGGATTGATCGGTTACCGCACTTATCGCCTGGCAGGTGAGGGAATTGAAAACCTGGGTATCTATGGCTTTGGCGCCGCAGCGCATATTATCGCCCAAATCGCCAAACATCAGGGTAAGAGCGTATTTGCCTTCACCCGCCCCGGCGACAGCGTTGCCCAAGATTTCGCATTGCGGATGGGCGTCGATTGGGCGGGTGATTCCGACTGTTTGCCCCC
>JAAZNS010000179.1 GCA_012798185.1 Chloroflexota bacterium
ATCTTTTATCCAACTCTCATTTTTCGCTCGGTCAAGATCGAAAGGAAAACGAATTCGTAAAACTGGTTCTCCTTCTTTTGGTAGCACAACCATTGCTACATTCGCAATATAGTTTGGAAAGTATCCTGAAATATATAATATTTGACCGCGTTTCCAGCCATAAAATATCAGCGCATCCAACCTTTGCAAAGCCATTTGCTGCCGAAGGTACTCAGTACGTCGAAGGTATATTGAGGTATCTATTTTCACAATATAACTCTCTTAGAATAATTTTCTTCGATATTCGATCAAGATATCGAGTTAGGATTTTCTATTGTTTTTTTCAAATCGATCAAAAAAGGCGCAGCTGTAGCGCCGTCTAATATACGATGATCAACGCTTAATCGTAATGTCAACATCTGTTGTTCAACAGGATGGTCATCTTTCAATGCGACCTGCTTATGAATCCGCCCAACAGCCAGAATTGCCGCTTCAGGAGGGTTGATCAATGCTGTAAAGCGGTCAATACCATACATCCCCAGATTCGAAATTGTAAATGTGCCTCCACTCAGATCCTGGAGGGTAAAACCCTTGCTGCCAGCCTGGCGTTGAAAATAATCGATCCGTTCTTGTATCTGCGCCAAGGTCAAAGTGTCAGCGTTATGAACGACTGGTGCTACCAATCCATGATTCGTTGCTGTAGCCACGCCAATATTGATTTGTTTGTATATATGAATATGGCCATCAACAAGACTCGCATTAAGACGAGAGTGAAGTTTAAGTGAACTGGCTGTTGCTTTTACCAAAAATGAAGTGAAGGAAATATCAATCCCCAATTGCGCTTTCAGAAATTCCCTAAGATGGAAAACTCCTTCCGTCGATACATCCACTTCTAGCATAAATTGAGGTATGGTCGTGGCTGATTGAATCATCCGTTGACCGGTAATTCGTTGAATTTCGCTTAGCTCGACCAGCTCAAATTCCAATTCGCTTTGAGCAACGTTGATTACAGTCTCTCGATTTTCTTGCTGGCGTAAATATTGAAGGATATCTGCCTCGATGATTTTGCCGCGTGGACCGCTGCCCTTCAATTGATCTATCGAAATATTGTGCTGCCTAATCAATTTCCGTGCAATGGGGGTAACGAAAAGCCTTCGCTTAGAACTTGAACCTTGATTATTGTCCTCTTCATATTGTGTTTTTTCCGTCGGAATATGATCTATTCGAGATATTTGTTCAGCATTGAATTGAGGCATAGATACGATCATTGAAGGAATCTCCTCCCCCTCTTCAACAATGAATGCCATAATAGCCCCAACGGGGACTTCCTGGTTTTCATGATAGGTAATTGATAGTAATCTTCCGCTTGCCTCTGCTAAAACCCCAGAAACTGCTTTATCAGTTTCTACTTCAAATAACACATCTCCCTGATTGACCGTATCTCCCTCATTTTTCAACCAACGTAACAACCTCCCTTTGGTCATATCATGAGTTAAACGAGGCATATATACTTCAGTTGCCATGATTTTCATCCTTACCTAATTGAAATAGCATACATTCTTAATTGCAGCTATGATTTTAGAAATATTAGGCCAGACTTTTTCTTCCAAAGATTGTGCATAAGGGATTGGCACATCTTCTCCAGCGACACGAACGATAGGGGCATCTAGCCAATCAAAGCATTCTTCTTCTATGCGCATTCCCCATTCCGCTGTTACACCGCCGGTCCGGCATGCTTCCTGAATCAGAACCACCCGATGGGTCTTCCTTACAGACTCAAAAAAACATTCTTCATCAAATGGGTTCAAAGTTCGCGGGTCGATAATTTCAACATCGATGCCTTCAGGCATGAGTTTTTCAGCTGCTTCAAGGGCAAATTGCAGCATATATCCATATGCGATTACCGTTATACTGCTACCCGTTCTTTTCACATCTGCTTTACCTAACGGGATAATATATTCATCTTCGGGAACAATTCCTTCGTTGTTATATAAAGCCTTATGCTCGATAAAAACTACTGGATTAGGATCGCAGATAGCTGCTTTTAATAAACCCTTGGCATCATATGGCGTACCTGGGAAAACCACTTTCAATCCCGGAACATGCACATACCAGGCTTCTAAGCTTTGCGAGTGATGCGCTCCCGCGCTTTTATAAGATAATCCTCCCTGCGGGCAGCGGTAAACGATTGGTGCATTGGTTTGCCCGCCATACATATAATGGATTTTTGCGGCTTCGTTGCATATCTGATCGATCGCCAGAGCAGAAAAATCCATAAACATAAATTCCAAAATTGGTCGGCAGCCGGTCATCGCAGCACCTAGTGCCAGACCCGCCATACAATTTTCGGAAATGGGCATATTACGCACCTGCTGGTCGCCAAATTCTTCCCACAACTCCTTCGAAACGCCAAATCCGCCGCCATGACGCTCTACATCCTCACCAAACAAGATTACATTTTTATCTCGTCGCATTTCCTCCTGCATCGCTTCCCGGATTGCCATAAGATACGAAAGTTTCCGTGTTGAAATATCTTTATCAGGCATAGACATATCTCGCATACTCGTCTGGATTTGGAAGGGGGCTTTGCTGTGCGAATGCAAGCGCTTCATCGATCTCCCTTTGACAGTCTTTTTCCATGGCTTCAATCGCTTGTTTTGATATCATTCCGCTATTTATCAAAGTAGCGATATAAAGTGTTATAGGGTCAAGCTCGTCTTTCGATTTTTGGACTTCTTCACGGCTTCGATATATTTCTGGCTCGCCAAAGTAATGCCCTTCGAAACGGTAAGTATCGAAAAACAAAAATGTAGCGCCTTCTTTTTTCCTTGCACGATCTACCGCTTCTCCAGCAGCATTGTATACATCCAAAACATTCTGACCATTCACCCGTTTTCCTACAATCCCGAACGAGGCAGCAAATCCAGGGATATCCTTTAACGCAACCGTGGCTTCGGTTTTGGTAGATACAGCAAAGTAATTGTTTTCACAGGTAAAAATCACTGGCAGCCTCCAAATGGATGCCAGATTGAAAGCTTCATATATTGTTCCCTGTCCTAGAGCACCATCCCCAAAATACGCAACAACCACTTGGTCACTCCCCCGATGCATTATTGAATATGCTGCTCCAATGGCAATTGGAACACCGGCAGCTACTATTGGATAAGCGCCTAAACTGCCGACATCAAAAGCTGCAACGTGCATGGATCCCCCCCTGCATTTACAATAACCGGTTTCTTTGCCCATCAATTCTGCCATCAACCGTCTGACATCTGCGCCTTTAGCGATATGATGCCCATGCCCGCGATGCGTGCTGGTAATATAATCATCGCGGTGAAGGTGGGCACTTATTCCAACAGGGATAGCTTCTTGCCCGATACACGCATGTACCCCGCCTTTTAGTACGCCGCGTTTATAGAGCTGCCCGGCTGCCATTTCGAAATGACGGATTTTTAGCATTGTTTGCAGCATTTCTAATTGCTTTTCTCGAGATGGTATTATGCTTTGTCCTGTCATAATTCCTCAAAGCTCTAACAAATTTGCCGGATTTTGGCTTGCCATCTTATAAATGTCATTTTCACTATAACCATATTTCAACAAAGATTCCAAATAGAATGCCATCCCTTCGACCGGTGATGGATTTCCTGCTTGCCCTAAATCGGTAGAAAGGATGGTTGAATGAATCCCCACCTCACAAATATGTTGTCCAATTTCTTCGACGCTTGTAGCATAGTGCATCATTGGTGTTGTATCCACAAAACAGCGCTCAAAATACACCCCTGATCTGCTAAGCTCTTGTTGTATAGGAACTGGCATAGCAATAAACTCAGCTTCTGGATGTGTGATGACAATTTTGCGTAACCCCATATTTTTTGCTATCTGTATCAGGGCAACCGATTCTTTTACCGATAAATGACCACTTGCGAGAATAATATCTGCTTGATTGATTTGTTCGAGAATGATTGGAATGGCTGGGTTAATCGACCCATCTTCTTGAAAAATACTTAGCCCGCCATCTTTTCTAGCGTGATGGTACATATTCATGGCATCACGGGTAGGCATCCATATCTCTTTGGCGCCCATTTGGATTGCTGCATCTACCGCTTCTGGGTTAAAACCGCCTACAGCATAGTTCAAAGCCAATCCTCCAAACACCCTGATTCCGCCCACAATATTCTCAGCTATAGCAGCTCGATCAGAGGTAACGACAACATGCGATTTGATCAGAATTGCCCGCATGCCCGCTTCTTTAGCTTGTTGGGCTGCCTGGATATCATTCAGAAGTCGGGGTTGCACATCCGGCTTAGTGTGAATGTGCATGTCAATTATTTCATTTAGGATAAATGTCATTTATTCTCCAATAAAATGACTTGATTTTTTTTGGCAGATTCATAGGCGGCAAGAGTAGCTTTTAATGTCTTAAGATTGTCCTTAGCCTCGGTTTCTGGGGTCTTACCTTCCCGCAAACACTCGGCAAAATGACTTTGTGCTGCGGTATAGCTGGCTTGGTAAGCTGCTTCGGGAGAGCAAACAAACGCTGGCTGTTGATATGTTCCGGTTTTATTACTGATTCTTATGATATCTCCCATTTCAGGCAGTAACTCTATCGTTCCCGTATTCCCCTCTAAAGTCACCTGTTCTAATTGGCTGGCGCGTTTTTCTCCGATCACGCTTGCCCAGCTGATATCGATAAGACATTGAACTGTTCCAACCTCCAGCGTGATAATCGCCCGGTCTTCTCCCGCACAAACCGGGCTGACATAATCCATGCGAGCATAAACATTTTTTACTTCGCCAAACATAAATCGCAGAACATCGATTAAGTGAATGCCCCATTCATAAACAATCAACTTATCCATTGTCAGCATATATGATTGATTAATGAATATTGACGGTAAACTGCCATCATCCAACGGCAATGCCAAGTTATTATGGCGGACTATACGCATATAACGGGGATACCCAACCA
>JAAZNS010000180.1 GCA_012798185.1 Chloroflexota bacterium
GAGCATTAAAGGAGATAAATCTTTCTGTAGCAAGGCCTGGATCGATTACGCCATCTTTTGAACCAAATTCGATGTGAAATTTCGTCAATGTTTCATCCGCTGTGTACTTCAAGCCACCGATATATGGGTTAGCGGCATTCATAACGATATAGGTATGATACCCGAGGGCATCAAACACCTCCTGACCAGGTAAATATATGATGCCATCTTCAACATAAGGGGGCATTTCGAGTGGGAGTCTGGCATCATTTATAAAGAGGGTGATTGGAATTTCTTCCACATCCGTTGGGGTTGCCGGGATGACTGTTATCGTTGGTGCAGTCTGCGAAGCAGGAATGGTAGGAGATACGGTCAATGAAGCAGGAGTGCAAGCGCCGCATAACATCGTTAAAAATACAAATGCAAGAAATGTGGACATGATTGGCTGTTTCATATCATTCCTCATTTTCAACTAGATTGTATAAAAGTGCGCCTAACTGCCCTGAGCTCAGCCGTTGCGACCGAGAGGAGCGAGGAAGCAGTCGGCTGGAGCGAGTGGTTAGCCTGCACCATGCTCACCAGCCTGCCATTGCAGCCAGGCAGCACATCACGGCAAACGGAGTAACGGCCCCATCTGCAAGGCCGAACCAAAGACGGGGCGTTCCGTTGGCTCATCTCGAAACCCTCGTCATTGACCCCGCATGACCGCAGGCAGAAAAACTTGGAACGCACCACGATAAGCGTACTTCAGTTGACCGTTGCAGGAGTATATGGCGTGCGGGCGGCCTAGCGAATCCAACGCCAGCGCGATATCCACGCCGCAATTACTGGCAGCCCCATCAACCGTCTCGAACGACCAGCCAGAACCACTCTGCTGCCGTACATAACGCAAATAGCCGGAGGTGTCGCCCTTATGATACAGGATGTGTGAATATCCTTCTCCATCCAAAGCCAGCGAGTTATCACAGTTGGATCCCGAATCGTCGTCCACAATCGTGGGCCGACCCCAACCGATCAGCCCGTACCAGATATACCGCAGATCTTGATTCGTCGCGTCAAAGTAGGCGATACGCGGATAATTGCTTGCATTCAGCGCTAACGAGTTGCAATAGCCCATTAAATGCTCGTCATCGCCATCTACCACCTCCTGTGTCCAGGCAGAACCGGTGTAACGTGCGTACATTAGTCTGAAATCACTTTCACTGACATAGCTAATGCGCGGGAGTCCGTCTGAGCGCAGCGCCAGGGAGATTTCCGCGTGGGTTGTAGCCAGGCCCCCCGCGATCTGGACCGTTGGCGGCCATACCCCACCAGGTATAACACTGAGATACTCCACATTTTGGTTGGTGATATTCAAATTGGCAACGTGTAAGACTCCTCCACGCATAACGGCGGAGGGATGGAGGCCATCGTTTGCAGTTGTGTGCAGTGTATCTGTATACCAGTCACCGCCTGTCGGTGACCAGACCCAAGACAGGTTCTCAGTCATGAGATCATAGTAAGCGATATAGGGCCGGTCGTTCTCGTCCAGCGCCAGAGACGTATCCCGTACGTTGCCTGTGGCCACCACTGTTTGCGTGCCCCACCCTATGTCGTCTCCCATGCGGTACTGACGCGTGTATATCAGATTGCCGTCCTTAGCGTAGCTGACGTGAACCAAATCGTTCGAGTCAACGGCAATGGAGGTATAGGCGCCATAAGATTGGAGATCAACGATAATCCAAGCACCGGAGACACTTTGGGCCAGTGCGTTGTGGGACACAAACTCAGTGGTGAGGCTTGCTCCTCTTGCCCCTGCAACCGCGTTTGTCCCCGTCTGCCAGGTTATGGACAGCAACAAAATAAGCAGCAGAATACCAAGTCTTTTCATGGTCGAATACCTCCATAGCGAGTATCGCACTTGGAACAGCCTTTTCCGAAAGGCACGACAGGCTAACGGTCGGCTTCACCCGCCGCGCGGGTATCGCCCGGATCATCGCTGTGCTCGCTGATAGCGCGGTCAGGTGCAAGCGGTGTTGGGCGCAAACAACAAAACCTTTACCTTGAAAGATTGAGCAGCCCATCAGGTTTTCGGTTCAAAAGATCGCGCGAAAATCCAAGGAGAAGCGTTACTGGAATAAAAGTAAACGCGATGAGAATCGGTACTATCATCAATAATGCATTATCTATGCCTGTAAAGAAGACGATAAGGGCTGCCCCTGGAAATAACATCAGCCATCCAATCAGGCATATCCCGAATGACCAAGGCCACAAAGCACTCAAAATGCTATGCAATTTAGAAGGAAGTTTACTCCATATTTTGAGTGGAGAATTTCTTTTTAATGCGATTAGAACGGCAATTGTTCCAAGGATAGGTGGGCCGAACCCTCCCCCCGTAAAAAGCATAAGAACAAGAAGAGCAAATAGAATAGTGATAGCCTTTCTATCAGAACCAGGCTTTAGTAAAACAACGAGAAAAACGCCTGAGAAAAATATCGCTAGAAAGCCTGTTACCAGATAATTGGGAATAACTGTCATTGCAGGTTCCCCTGACATTATCTCAAAAAACGCCGAATTGGGCCAAGACAAAATAAAGACACTTTCTGTTGGTTGATATCCTACCAACACTTCGCCGATACCATGCTCGATTCCCATTATCCCTGCAAGAATGCCAAGTGTTTTAAACAGTGTCGCGGTTGCTTTATTCATTATGCCCTCCACTTTCAAGTAAATGGATTCATTGCTCGCTCTGCGCCAAACGCTAAGGTTAACCTGCAAAACCGCTACACTGAACCTGATACAACGAACAAAACTTCAAACTTCTCAGCTGAACTTAAATTGAAGCAGGGCGGTTTTATCAGGTTGAACCTTTTGTTATGTGTCTTATTTGAATTTCTGAAAATACTTATCAATCTCTGGTCTTAACTCTATGCCAGCTCTTTCAAAACAATTCAATAATTCTGAATAAGTGCCATCATTGCCAAGAAAATCCCAGAATTCTTCTGCAACTTTTAGTTCGTTGTCTAAGTCCAACATTCCTTTTAATGTCCATCTTTCATAAGGCTTAGGCTCATAAGGGTTATAGGGAATAGCAATATAAGAATTTACCTTTGCATTAGGCTTTTGTGCTAAAAAAATCGCTACCCACTCCAACAATGTTCTTTTAAAATCTTTAAAATTGCTGATATTTGGTTTGGCCGTTTTTAGATCAAATAAATAAACTGTTCCATCAGGCCGTTGAACAAACAAATCTACTTTTACAGTTCTCAACTTGTTCATAGAACCTTTATTACAAACTCTTCTTATCCTTTCAATTTCTTCTACCTTATTTGGATTTTTTCCTACTGTTAAATCATTCATTATACGTTGAATTTCCGACTGGGCTTGTTCACTGATAGAATCCCCAACCATATACTGTTTTCTTGCAAACTTAAAGTTCAAACTTGCCAAAGTTTCAGCAACAGGTTCAAAAATGGATGTTCCAAATGTAGTATTCAAAGAATGGATGAAAGAGAATAGAGCCATTCTATCACGACCTAATAATCGATAGTGAAAAGGCATATTACTCGTTTCTGGATTATATGTTTGGAACTTTTTCCTAAGACTATCTTTGATAGTATTCTCAATTTTCTTTATTTGGTCCTTAGTGAGTGGCATTTATTCTTCCTTTAAATGAAATATAATTTCTGAATAGGCGTTCGATCTGTCCTTTTCAACTCTATTGAGTACAGGGCGCTTAAACCGATTGACAATTTTCATTTTAACCATCTGGGCAATATCGGGATAAAGATTGAATTTGTCGTTGGCAACTAAAAAGATGTCATAGTCTTTTTGAAGATATTTTTTGCAGTTCTTTAGAGACTCCGCGATGCCTTTTACATACGAATCTCTGGCTTCTTTACTCTGACCATTAGAAAGGGGACCAATCTCTAATTCGTCTTTTCTATCAAACGCAAATATTTCATATGAATAGGCATGCTGTTCATGATAATCGATAAGGCCTACATAAGGTGGACTTGAGAAAATTCCCTTGATCTTTTGGCTTTGCAACAACTCTGCAAACTCTGGCTTTTTCTTTTTGATTTCCCCCAAAATATCTATGGTTCTACTATCTCCTGTCAAACAGATTTGGAATGTGTCGGTTCTTAATCTGTCGAATTGTCTAAGGCGATTCAATGTATCGATAGTGTATCTTTCCCACCACCCCTTGATGGAAAATATTGGTTTACACATTTTCCCGTGTTTCTTGCAATAATATGTAGTTGTGACAGGTTCTTTGAGGGTCGCTAAGTCAGCATGAGTAGTCGCCCTGCAAGAGCGAACGGTTCTGCTCAAGATTATCGCTAAAAGACTTTTAACATCCGTATTGTTTATCTTTTTTAATTCATTAAAAAGAAAATCGATTTCTTCTCTCACTGGCGATAAAAACCATTTATCCAAGAAAGAATCATTTTTGTCTTGCTTAATTTTAATTTTATATTTTTCAACTAAGTCATAATAAATGCTTAAAAACTCTTGTTCTTTATCTTTTGAATATTCCTTTTCGTTAATCTCACGTCTACTTACTTTTCTTTTATATTCTGGTGACGGAAAATACTTGTAGTTAAACTTTGTAAGTTCTGCGAGTAGACGTTCTTCAAAAGCAACATTACTTTTTGTTTTCTGAAAATCTACCAGCTTTGATGTGATTTGCTGAATAGCTTCCCTAATCTCTGGTATATTATGTTTTTCCACTTTAGCATTACTAATCATTGCATTGAAAGCAGAAATATCAATCCCAATTGCATGCATTCCTAATTCATTTGCTTGAACTAGTGTGGTTCCACTACCGCAAAATGGATCCAAAACAATATCACCTTTATGAAAATATATTTGTTGCTTAAATTCGTCGGTATGAAAATCGAGGAAATATTCTACTAATTGAGGGATAAATTTACCTTTATAAGGATGTAACCTGTGAACATGTTTTGTCCTTTCCGATTCTTTATACTCCACAAATGACAAATGCCAGTTTAGATCTTCGCCTAATTTCTTCTTCCACTGTTGCTCTTTGTCATAAGAGTCATAGTAATTTTTTAATTCTTCGATGTTAATCAGTGGATTGCCATTACTCCTATATTTCTTAATTCTCCCATACTGAAGCAAATATGAAATATTAGAAACTGTAATATTGCGGTTTAAATATTGTGATGCCCAATTGCTTGCTTCTTTTAAGTTTATAAACTTCTTTTCATCTTCTTCGAAGAATGTAAGCTGATTCATTGTTTTCCTGACTCCATATTCAGATTCTTTTTTTATTTTACAATACATTTACACATAACGGCACGCGCTTCAGCCGCACACGGAGCGAGCCGCGAAGCGGCGAGCGAAGCGTGTCGGCTGGAAGCGCAGGTTGGGCGGCAGGTTGTCTCTTTGGCTTGTTCTATGTCAATAGATAGTCAATAGATACGTTCTCCCGGTCTCAAGTCACCAAACCAGCGTTCAAAGGTTGTGTTATAGAAAGCCCAAACAGCCAGGTTGCCTAACCTCCAGTTTGCATCAAAAGCCTGCTGGGGACAACCTGTCAGGCAGCGATAGCACCGAATGCATTGATCTCCTAGGCTCGGATAGGGTTGTAGGGTAATATTGTGCATTGGGCATTCGTAGACACACCATTTGCACTGATTGCATCGCGTTGGGTCAAGTTTGGGTTCCGGTAACATCAGGCGCAGAAAGCCATCCGTACTGATTGATGCTACCAGGTCATAGAATCCCCATCTCGGCTTAAGTGCATCGGGGCGACTCTCGGCTACAAGCCCAGGGCGGCCAGCCGAAACATGCTCAATGACTGCTGTGGCAAAGCGCCGCGCTTGGGCAAAATCCCCTGCGTTAGGACGATTGGGCATCCGACCATGTAGACAAGGGGCAGGATGATGCAATTCGCCCCGTGTGAGAAAGCCGCCTACGATGTCAACCCCCTTGATTTGCAGCAGGCGGGCCAGATCGTAAAGTACTCGACCGGGCGCTCCGCCCGAAGTTGCAAAGACGAAGACACGCTTATTATCCAGAGGAGGAAGGCTCTGTAGGAATGCCTTGATGGGTGTGGGTGCTTGACTGGAGAAACAGGGTGTTCCTATGCCTAATAGATCACCTATGACCACATCCTGAGGAGATGCCTTCTTCAGTGAGACAGTTCGGGTGATATGCCCCGCTTTCCGAAACACTTCAGCCATCGTCTCAGTAATGCGACGCGTGTTACCTGTCTGAGAAAAGTAGATCAGTGTTACATCCATTGCATGCCTCTAGATGGTGCACTGCCGCCCAACAATATATATACAGAAAAATCCTGTATAATCAAAGTCTGCTGATACTTATTATACGGTCCTTTGATCTCTCATGCAAATCCTTGGAGCATAAAACATGGAAAGCCGCCCCAAAAACTCCTGGACCAGCTTCGCGACGCCA
>JAAZNS010000181.1 GCA_012798185.1 Chloroflexota bacterium
GCGGAAAGGTTTACCATTTCGGTTGGGCTGGCGACCTGGATGTTGCTCCCGCAATAGCGTTCTTACAAACCCGTCCGGAGGTGAATGCAAAGCGTATTGGGATAATTGGGTTGTCTTCAGGCGGCATGACTGCCCTGAATGCTGCTGCCAAATTACCTAGTCTGCGGGCGGTTAGTGTCGATGGAGTAGAAGCTAACAGCATGGAAGATCTATTTAATCCTATGCCGCCCTCCTATAAGAAATATTGGTTCATGGCGCCCATGCCCTGGATGACTGACCGTGCTACCATGTTATTCAGCAGCATGTACCACCCTCAAAGTATGCAATCGCTGCTAGAAGCCATTTCGCCGCGCCCGGTGTTATTCATTGCTTCCGGCGCCGAATCTGAAATCTTCCAGGCACGCAAATTCGTTACTGCTAATCCGCAGCATGTCAGCCTTTGGGAAATCCCAGAAGCCAAACACATCGAGGGGATATTCATCCAACCAGAGGAATATGCCGATCGACTTCTGTCATTTTATGAAGATAATCTCAGATAAAACCTTCTCTGTTAATGAAAAGAAGCCTTTTATGGCAAGCAGCTTGTAAACCTTTAGGGTATCCCTGCCATCTTACAGTATCAAAAGGCTTACACACAGCCGCTAAAGAAGTGGAATAGCAGCCATGTTGAAAGTCAGTTTAGAGTAAGCGATTACGCAACCGAAAGACCCGCGTTTGAGCATTTGGTATATCAAGTAAAGCACTCACATTCACTCTTGACAACAAAAAGATGATCAATTAATATGTAATAGGTATAACATGTTATACATATTACATCTAAAAAGTGCTATGCGATGGACAAAAAAGAGTGGCTGATTATTAATTTCACTTTACCAAAAGAACAATCGAGCGTTCGGGTAAGTGTTTGGAGAAAGCTGAAAAAGAGCGGATCTGTCAATATTGGGCAATCCATGTGGGTTCTTCCCCAAACGGAAAGCCACCTTGAAATTTTCAATGAGATATCAAAAGAGATAAGCGAAAATAATGGCTGCGCATATATTGCTAACGCTGAATTCGTCGGAACAAAAAGCTCTAATGATATTATTAGCATATTTAATAAGGTCAGGGAAAATGAGTACCGGGAATTCATCGACAAATGTGAGGATTTTTTTCTCGAAATCGAAAAAGAAACAAAAAGAGAGAACTTCACCTTTGTCGAACTGGAAGAAAACGAAGACGAATACAACAAACTTGTAGAATGGTTAAACAAAATAAGCAAAAGAGATTTCTTTAGTGCTCCTCTAAAAAATCAGTCAGATGAAGCGCTAAAAAAGTGTAAGTATTTACTTAATGGTTTTGCCGAAAAAGTCTACCAGGCAAATGACGATGAAAGCTCTGGGAGTGATAAGAAATATGAAAAATAAAAAACGGATTTCCCCTGCTGTCACGGTAATAATCATGTTTGGCATAATCAGCATGTTGGGAGATGTGGTATATGAAACCGCACGAAGCAGCAACAGCCAGTATTTAAATTTGCTTGGAATCAGCGCATCTAAAGTGGGTTTGGTGTTTGGCACCGGTGAATTTTTAGGTTATTTTATCAGGCTCATTTCAGGATATATCTCAGATAAAAGCGGAAAGCATTGGATTTTCATGTTTCTTGGGTACGGAATGCTGCTTGTTGTTCCCTTAATCGGTATTACGATGAATTGGAATATCATTATCATCTTGATCCTTATGGAGCGAATTGGGAAAGCGCTGAGAAGCCCCGCAAAAGATACCATCCTTTCCGAAGTTGCCAATAAGCAGGTCGGAGTCGGATTTGCCTTTGGGTTGCAAGAAGCATTGGATCAAATCGGAGCTTTTATTGGCCCGCTTATTTTTACGGCGATATTCTACTTTACAGGGAAAAACGATATTTTACAGTATCAATTGGGTTACAGGGCGTTGTTTTTTCCCTTTGCAATTCTGATGATATTCTTAGCATTCGTATTCATAAGCATACGGAATAATAATCTTTTACCGGAGGTAAAAAAAGAACATCACTCGGAGCATTTGCAGCCCATATTCTGGATTTATACGGCATTCGCATTTTTCTGTACTTTAGGGTTTGTTAACTTCAGCACGGTAGGTTATCACTTAAAAGCCTATGGGCTGATGCCTGATGGAGATATTACGCTTGTGTACTCACTCGCCATGGTCGTCGATGCTCTAACAGCGCTTGCCATCGGAAAAGCTTATGATAAGCTCAAAGCTAAAACAGGAAAAAAAGCCGGAGGGCTTCTCATTTTGATGGTTCTTCCTGTATTTTCGCTGTTTTTACCTGTTTTAACCTTAAGCCAGTCGACTGTGTTCATCGTTACCGGCATGATGATTTTTGGTGCCATAATGGGCATTCAAGAAACGGTTATGCGCTCCGCAATAGCCGATGTAACATCTTTTGATAAACGCGGCACCGGATATGGTGTTTTCAATACCAGCTATGGTCTCGCGCTTATGGGCGGCGCAGGTTTAATGGGTTTCCTTTATGATTCGAATATGATCGGCGTTATTATTACTTTTACCTGTGTAACAGAGATCATTGCTATGATTCTATATTTCAAAATGAATAATATGGTTAAAAACCATAGTGAGTAACTTTTTGTTTTTATAAATTACTATCTGCTTTTTGATAATTCGATTTTTCCTTTTACTATCACAAAACCCGTTTTGAATTCAACAATGAATTTATTTTCGGAGACAGCATTTTTATATATGGCTGCCAGATTTAACACAAGTGTCAAAACTTGACACTGAAATTCATTTATCTTATACTAATCACACAATTGTTTTTTCCTTTACGCTTTTGTTTTAGAAAATGGAGGGAAAGTTTATAAAATCCAGCTTTATCAGTTGGGTTGGGTTGTGGGAAACTTGGGGGATTAGGCATAATATTAATAACCCACACGATCACATAATCATCATTACTCAATTCGTACAGGAGATGCCTATGTAATTTGTCCATTGCTATTGAGAAAGTCATCCTTCATCAATTTTTATATACAAACACAAGGCAACAATTTCGCGTTTAAATAAGTAAGGAGAAAATAAAATGGAGAGGAAAAGCAAATACTTGGTGATCAGCATATTGATGATATGCGCTATTCTGTTAGGCGCCTGCGGACCAGCCGCGCCGCAAACCATCAAGATCGGCGTCAACGCCCCAATAACCGGCGATATTCCCAAAGTGGGAGAAGGTACGAAGTTCGCTGCTGAAATGTGGGCAGAAGATATAAATGCCGCCGGCGGTTTGGAGATAGGCGGGAAGAAATACCAGGTTGAATTGATCATCGAGGATAACGAATCTAAAGCCGAATCGGCTGTCGCCGCCAACACAAAAATGATCACGCAGGATGAGGTATTGATCATCATTGGTCCGCAGGCTTCCAAACAAGCCGTGCCGGCAGGGCAGGTAGCCAATGATAATAAAACACCCATGATCAGCCCTTGGTCGACCAACCCCAATACCACATTGAACCGGCCCTGGGTTTTCCGAGCCTGCTTCCTGGATGATTTCCAAGGACCGGCAGTTGCCAACTTTGTCACCGAAGAATTTGGTTTTACCAAAGCAGCGGTGCTATATGACATCGCCAGCGATTATCCCAAAGGTCTGGCTGAATTCTTCAAAAAAGCCTGGGAAGGTCTGCATGGCGCGGGTTCTGTTGTTGCCTACGAGAGCTTCACCACAAAAGATACCGATTTCAGCGCCCAGCTGACCAAAATCCGCGATTCTGGCGCAGAATTCCTATTCACTCCACAATATTACAATGAAGTTGCCCTGATTGCCCAACAGGCTCATCAACTTGGCTTCACTGGACCCATCGTGGGCAGCGACAGCTGGGGGTCTGCAGAATTGATCCCGCTGTGCGGTGAAGATTGCTATGGAGCGTTCTTTACCACCCACTATGCCGCAGCCGGCGCAACTGGCGCCACCAAAGCCTTCATTGACGCCTATAACGCCAAGCATGGTTACATTCCCGATGATGTGGCAGCCCTCACCTGGGACGCATTCAACCTTGCCAAGAAAGCCATGGAAGATTGCGGAAAAATCACCGGTGATATTGCTGCTGACCGCGCTTGCGTGAAAGATGCCCTCTCGAAGGTAACCGGTTTCGAGGGCATTACCGGCACCATGACCTTTACCCCAGGCAGCGGTGATCCCAGCAAATGTGCCGTGATCGTTAAGATCAGCGACAAGGGAGAATTCACCTTCTATAAGCAGTCTTGCCCATAATGAACCGACAATTCCATGTTTGAGTTTTATCGAAACACTTATCGAGAGAACTTAACATGGAGGGAAATAGGCGGGTTAGTGTGTTTCACACTTAACCCGCTTTGCCTATTCAACGAGGAGCAAAACTAATGGATACTTTTTTGCAGAACGTGGTCAACGCTCTGCAGTGGGGATCTTTCTATGCGTTGATCGCCCTCGGTTATTCGATGGTCTATGGTGTGTTGATGTTATTCAATTTTGCCCATGGTGATATTTTCATGGTTGGTTCGTATATTGGATTTTTCATCGCCACCGGCTTGATCGGTTTATCCACTTTGGGCATTATCAGTTTACCCGGGTGGGTTATCCTGATCTTGACCATCCTAATAGCCATGATATTAACCTCTTTTGTCGGGATGCTGGTGGAACGGATTGGCTACCGCCCGCTGCGGAATGCCCCGCGCGCCTCGGCTGCCATCACCGGTTTAATGATTGGAATTATATTCGAAACGGCTAACCTGTACCTGCTTGGCGCTTCCCGCCGCAAATTCCCGGAAATCATAGATACCTCAATCTTCCAAATTGGGAATGTCAGTTTAACCAACACCAAGATTTTCATCGTAATAATTTCCCTGCTTTTTATGCTTGCCCTGAACCAATTTATCCAGCATACCAAATGGGGCATGGCTATCCGTGCCATGGCTTATGATTTTACCGTGGTACCGCTGATGGGTGTACCGGTCAACACCATCGCTGCACTCACCTTTGGGCTTGGTTCGGCATTAGCAGCTGCTGCAGGCGTCTTTTACGGTATGGCTTACCCAGTGCTGGACCCCTATATGGGAATCGAATATGGTTGGAAATCCTTTGTGGCAGCCATTTTGGGCGGCCGCGGTTCGGTGATTGGAACGGTGATCGCAGGATTTTTGATGGGCTTTTTGGATATCTTCGTTGCCACATATTTCCCATCAACCATGCGCAATTTGATTTCGTTCTCCATCATTCTGGTCATTCTAACCTTCCGGCCGCACGGCTTTTTTGGCCGGGCATACAGCGCCCAACTGCGCTTGTAAATTCCCTTTCCAAGCGTCGTGCTTTCGTATGAGGAAATACTATGAAACCACCAATTGATAACTCAACACCAACGCCGCGCAAGGGAATCCGCCGTCTCTGGCACTCTTTTCGCCAGCTATTCGCTCAGACTCCGCTGCTCGGTTGGTTGTTTGGTTTTTTGCTCGCCTCCATCCTTGAAAATTTAATTGGGTATCCCCTGGCACGGGTTCTCGGACTCAGTAAGATCCCGGTCCTTTTTGGAGTCGATATTGCTTTAAAGACCCCTCTGCTTTTACCAGCAACGCTGCTGTATGATTTAATCATCTACATCATTCCGCTTTTTTTGACAGTGCGCTACCTCACGCCTTTCGCAAACCGTCTGGCAGCCTGGCTATTACGCGCACCTATGTGGGTTTCAGCCCTTATTCATATGGCGCTGCTCTTTCTTGTTTTGTATCTATGGACTGGAATAAACGACTACCGCGTTCTGGTAGCTAAATTGATGATGGTCTCCATCATAATTACCCTCAGCTTGAATGTGGTTAATGGCTACATGGGTGAGTTCTCCTGCTCTCACCCGGGTTTTATTGCCCTGGGAGCTTACATCGCTTCAATTATCACTGTCGGTTTTTTTGTAGGAGGCAATCTGAAATTTGTAATACTACCAGCTTATTTAGCGCCATTAGTTTTTCCACTTGCTTTAATCCTTGGCGGGGTGGTTGCCGCCCTAGGAGCACTGCTGGTGGCAATACCATCATTTCGAACCCGCGGCGACTATCTGGCGATCATCTCTTTGGCGTTTATGTTTATTGTCAAAAGCATGTTCGAAAACCTTGAGATCTTAGGAGGTGCGCGCGGATTTGGTGACCAGCCCAATCTGGCAACATTGCCGGTTGTCTTCATTTGGACAATGCTGTGTATCTGGATCATCAATAATTTCGTACAGTCCACAATGGGGAAAGCGCTCAATGCCGTCCGTGATAATGAACTGGCAGCCGACGCAATGACAGTCGACACCCGCAAAACTAAAATGGTAACTTTCCTATTTGCAGCTTTCTGGGCAGGGATCGCTGGAGGGCTTCTGGCGCATGTCATCCGTTATGTGAATCCCGGCACCTTTGGTCTGCAAAAATTAGCTGAAGTATTGGCGATGGTATATTTTGGCGGTTTGAATTCAGTGATCGGATCAATCGTTGGCGCAATCGGATATAACTTATTGAGCGAGATGCTCCGCCCGCTGGAATTGATAAAATGGCTGATCATTCCCCTGCTATTGATCCTGGTAATGATCTTTCGCCCTACGGGGCTGATTGCGTTCCGTGAATTCGACCTGCATAAAATCTTGCAACCCAAGATACCTGCCAAAATGGAAGAGGTGGAAAATGTCCCTCCTTCAAGTTAAAAAAATGACCCACTACTTCGGCGGGCTTCGTGCGGTCTATAACTATAACCTTGATATAAACCCGGGCGAAATCCATGGTTTGATTGGCCCCAACGGCGCCGGTAAAACAACCATATTCAATTTGATCACCGGCATTTATACACCAACTGAGGGCGATATCCTGCTGGATGGAAAATCGATCAAAGGCATGCGCCCTCACTTAATCGCAGCAGCCGGGTTGGCGCGTACATTTCAAAATTTACGCCTTTGGCGGTATATGACTGTATTGGAGCATGTGAAGCTGGCACATTATTCGAAAATCACATACGGGCTCAGCGGAGCTTTCTTCAACACCCGAAAACGCTCACAAGAAGAAAATAAAATTACGCAAAAATCCATGGAATTGCTGAAGCTGGCTGGCATCAGTCATCTGGCGGATACGGTAGTAACCAATCTGCCTTATGGCGCTCAACGCCGGTTGGAGCTGGCTCGAGCATTGGCAATTGAACCCAAAATTCTCTTTTTGGATGAACCAACTGCAGGCATGAACCCCGAAGAGATGTTACAGATGATGGATATCATCCGAAAGGTGCAGCGTCAGTTCAATCTGGCGATTTTCCTTATCGAACACCGCATGCGTCTGGTTATGGAATTGAGTGACCGGGTTCAAACCCTGGTGTTTGGAGAAGTGGTTGCTGAGGGGCTGCCCGAAGAAGTTCGCAATAATCCGGTTGTCATTGACGCCTATCTAGGCAAGGAGGTGGAGACCTGATGTTGCTCTCAATCGAAAATCTACAGGTATCCTATGACCGCATCAGGGCATTGCACGGCATCTCGTTCGAGGTTGATGAAGGAGAGATTGTCTGCATCATTGGCGCCAATGGGGCTGGGAAAAGCACCACGCTGCGGGCAATTTCCCGGCTTATGCCCGTCGAGCCTGGCTCAAAGATGACTTTTATGGGGCAAGATCTGACCGCCTTCCAGCCCGATAAAGTGGTCAGCCAGTTAGGCATCTCGCATGTCCCTGAGGGGCGGCGTTTGTTTGGTAACCTCACGGTGATGGAAAATCTGGAACTGGCAGCCTTTGCGCGGAAAGACCGGCAGGCTGTGGAGCGGGATTATAAACTCGTTTTTAAGGTCTTTCCCCGCCTGGAAGAACGCATGAAGCAGGCTGCTGAAACCCTGAGCGGCGGCGAGCAGCAAATGCTGGCGGTTGGCCGTGCTTTGGTCAGTGCCCGTAAGATGATGCTCCTCGACGAACCATCGATGGGTTTGGCTCCTCTGTTAATGGGCAATGTATTCGACGCCCTGCGGGAAATTAATAAAGAAGGCACCACCATCTTGCTGGTGGAGCAGAATGCGCGTATGGCATTAAAATTTGCCAGCCGCGGCTATGTTCTAGAGAATGGCAATATCGTTCTCGAGGGCCGTTCTGAAGATTTACTTGCCAACCCGGAGGTGAAGAAGGCATATTTAGGAGGCTAAACGCCTGATTGGTTTTGCTTATATCGATAGAAGAGGTTATCCCTAAAGCAGATCGTCAACTTGAGCGCGGCGAAGTATCTTTATGTTAACTTATTAGACAATCAGCTTCGTGAAACGCTCAACATATCACAAGACATTTCTGACTTTTGGACAACCTCTTTTATCCTTTATACCTGTTTAGCAAATTTTTCCATTCGTTCAGCCTGGCAATAAATCAATCGTTTCGAAATTCTCCCATCCGTTTTCCTTTTTTTAAATGAATTATCTGCAGCGCAACTTTCACAACCACACACCTTTTTACCTGCAGATGGTGAAGATAAGAGGATTTTTTTTTCAATGTTTCTATAACAACAATTTCCGCCAAACCTTGCATTTCCCAAGTCTCAGTCAGCAAAGTTATGTGCAGGTCATTCTCAATATTTAACAGATGATCGGAAGCCTGCGGAAGGAGCAGGAATTGCTGCAAGTCTAACGTTTCGCAGGAAAAATCATCACTCCCTTAATAAATGGGTAGGGATTATTGCTTACATTCTTTCCCACACTTATCGATAAAACTTAGGGTTATCATTTTAAAAAATTTAAACCTTACAATTCCATTAATACCCTTGATTAATTTAGGGATATGCAGTATATTTTCGACGCATTATGAAAGAGTCTGATGACCCTGGGCATTCTATAAAAGCCCAAACCCGCGTGAAACTACCCGGTCAGGGGAAGACGGGTAGGTTTTTATTTAATTTGGTCGAATTACCCAAAGACCTTGATGACAGCCTTGAGGATTGGGTTCCCAACTCTCCCCGACCCGAAATTACCCCCTCATACCTCTATAACTTACATAAAACATTGCGCGTTTACGACTGCCGCTTGAGATATCCATAGAAGCCGGCAGCATAAACCAGACATTCTGGATGTCGTTGCGCGCTATTTAACCATGCCTGTTAGTTGTATCTTAACTTAATAATATCCGAGGCAACCATGAAAGAGAGAGATTTCCAAATCGCTGTTTTATACAATGATGAACAAAAAACTGTTTACGGAGACCCGCAAGATCTGATCGCTCTGCAATACACCACCATAGTAGCCGCTTTACTGCATGAGGCGCTATTGTTGCGCGGTTACCCTGCGGTGAAGATAGCTGTGGAGGATTCTCTGGATGAGCTGCATGAAAAGCTTCAAGGCTATTCACCTGAGGATACATTTATCCTGGATAACTGTGACGGCTTCAATGGCAACAATATGGCAGCGGTATCGGTGTTGGAACTGATCGAGAATATGGGTTTCAAACATACCGGCGCCCCTGCCCATGTAGTAGCACTGTGCACCGATAAAGTCCGCGCTAAAAAACGATTGATGCAATGCGGTATTCCAACACCGGCGTATCAAATCTTTAAGCACCCGGCGGGAGAGATTAACCTGCCGTTTCCTCTCATTGTAAAACCAGCCAAAGAAGATGGCAGCCTGGGTATTGATTTATCTTCAGTGGTAACGACTCCCAAAGATTTATATGCCCGCATTGATTATGTATTGCATCAATACCGCCAGCCGGCT
Organism: Chloroflexota bacterium; assembly: GCA_012798185.1. Lineage (GTDB taxonomy): Bacteria > Chloroflexota > Anaerolineae > Anaerolineales > UBA4823 > JAAZNS01. Next base: position 9,699 of record JAAZNS010000181.1, read on the forward strand.
CTGGTTGAGCAATTCATCCCCGGACGGGAATTTGCAGTGGCAATGTGGGGGAATAAAGAAGTGGAAGCAATGCCAATTTCGGAGGAAGATTATTCCTGGGTGAAGGATCCACTGCAATGTCTGATCACCTATGAAGCCAAATGGCTGTCCGAATCCCCTTATTATCAAAACATTGTGGTGCGCTGTCCGGCTGATCTCACCGTCGAGGAGGAGCTGCTGGTAAAATCGACTGCCATCTGTGCTTACCGGGCAATCGGGCTACGCGATCTAGGGCGCGTGGACATGCGTTACGATAACGGTATCCCTTATATTCTGGATATCAACGAGCTTCCCGATCTGGCGCCCGATTCGGGTTTCGCCCGCACGGCTGCCATTGCCGGCTATACCTATGCCGATACAGTAGAGCGTATTGTTCGTTTTGCTTTGGAACGTGAGGGCTGGTTATGATCGATTCGCCTCTCAGCAATGACGGCGCTGATATTAAAAAAGTGGCTGAATCAACCGGCTTTTTTTCACAAGAAGAAGTCGATTGTGTGGCGGAATTATGGCAGGATTATTTGGAAAAAGGTGCTGCAGGAAGCGGTTACTATTTCCTGGTCGATCGTCAGGATAGCAAACTGCGCGGTTTCGCCTGCTTTGGTCCACGCGCCCTGACAGAGGGGACCTACGACCTTTTCTGGATTGCTGTCGATAAAGCATTTCAGGGTCAAGGGGTGGGCAAAGCGTTAATGCATGAAGCAGAGCAGGAAATCAAACGCCTAGGCGGGCGGCTGGTGATTGTGGAGACATCCGGTCAGCCAAAGTATGAACCAACCCGCGCTTTCTACCACGCCGCGGGTTATACCCACGAAGCGACACTGAAAAATTTTTACCACGAGGGGGATGATTTGGTGATTTTCACGAGGAAGCTGTAGGGAAAAAGCCTTCAGCAATCAGCCATCAGATCTATTGTCAGACTCTTCGCTCCATTTGTCATTCTGAGGAGCGTTCTCTGCGACGAAGAATCTATTGTTAGATTCTTCGCTCCATTTGTCATTCTGAGGAGCGTTCTTTGCGACGAAGAATCTATTATCAGATTCTTCGCTTCGCTCAGAATGACAGAATCCTTGAATCCCATCGCTCCATTTGTCATTCTGAGGAGCGTCCTCCGCGACGAAGAATCTATTATCAGATTCTTCGCTGTTTCGCGCGATAAGTGACGGTATTGTAGAAGCGGGAGATTTTGTTTAGATCTTGTGTCATGATTTCTGACCGATAATTACTGGATTTTAAGGTTTGCTAAAGAGTAGGAAAATTTACCCCAAAATTATGTGATTATCAATACTTTCTTTGTGCGGTGCAAATTTGTAGTTTATAATCGGTAATTTTTTCTCCCCTCTATGGTCCCACCGGAAACTGCTTTGCCCCATTCACAGAACCACCCGGAGTGTGTGATATGCCGCTATCTGTAAGCACATGACCGTACCAATCGGTCACCCGGAAAGTGAAAGGTCCTGTCCCCATGCCTGGATTGGTCTGCACGAAGTAATTCCAAGAGGTACGCGGCACCTCGATCCATTCGCTTCCTCGTAAATATTCCAGTTTGGCGATGGGGTTGCGGTGATTGCGTATCTGCACCGCTGTCCACCACTGGTTGCTGGCATCCATGAAATGATAAGCGATGGGACCTGCCAATTGCGGGCTAATCACCTGCCAAGTGATGTTCACCCGCCCCAGTGGCAGGTCGTCAATTTGAGCAAAGGCTTCCTGACTCAAATCAAGGTGCCCTGCTTTACATTCCGGGCACAGGTCGACAATACGGACTATTACTTCCCCTTTTGAACCAATCACGTGCACATACGCGCCGCAGTAGGAAGCATTATTGTACTCATCGGCGTTCATAGCAGCCACCATTAAATCGTCCGGCGAGGCGTCGAACGAACAGGCACCCTCACCGTTGGCGTCGTAATATGTGGCAATGCCCTGGTGGATCGGATTGGAATTGGACTTGAACACCATTGGCAGGTAGATCGTGTGATCATAGAACGATTGGCTGTGAATCGGAGTAGAACGCGGCGAGATCACGAATAATAAAGCAATAAATAAAATTAATTTGCCTTTATGGGTCGATTTAGGATGCATTATGAATTTCCAAAAGAGAAATACTTTCCCCAAGTGCCAAATCCGGTCGGCTGATAATTCGTGAGATTCAGGATTATGGATGAATAGCTTATGCATAAAATATGATGTCAAATTATAAGAGATGCCGATCATTATTGTGTTATTAATGGCTTAAGGTTATCTATTACTGCACTTTGAAAATCCATAACAGAAAACTGATAACGGCAATTGCGCTCACATCATGATCGCAGTCATTGTGCCATTTCCTAACCCGTGATGCTCGTGTTATAATTTCAGAATGAGTTTAACGCTTGCAGAAGTGGAGCACATCGCTGAGCTGGCGCGCCTGGCACTTTCCGACCAGGAGAAAGCCAGGTTTTGCGAGCAACTTTCCGATATTTTAGAGTATGCCGCCCGTCTACAAGCATTGGACACCACGAGCATCCCCCCAACCGCCAGCGTTCTGCCCGAACGCAGCGTGCTACGCGCTGACGAGGCACATCCTGGACTGCCCGTGCAAGAATTATTAAGGAATGCCCCGAAGATCGAGGCGGGCCAATTTTGCGTTCCCCCTGTCCTTGAATTGGACTGAACGCTTTTAGTGTAACCATATGAATACAATTACCGGACTGACCTTGAGCCAGCTTGTTCATGGTTTGCGTACTGGCGATTTTTCCAGCCGTGAAGCCGTGCAGGCATATTTAGAACAGATCGAGCGTTTAGAACCGAACCTGCATGCTTTCATTTCCCTGGCGCCGGAGCAGGCGCTGGCACAAGCGGATATTGCCGATAGCCGGCTGGCAGCCTGGCGTAAAAGCGGGGAGAATCCAATCCCGCCCCTGCTGGGTGTGCCCATGGCGATTAAGGATGTTTTGTGTGTAGCAGGATTGCGCTGCACTGCCGGATCGCGTATTCTGGAAAACTTCATCCCGCCATTCAGTGCCACCGCTGTAGAGCGCTTGCTCGAAGCAGGGATTATTGTTCTGGGTAAGACCAATACCGACGAATTTGCCATGGGGTCTTCCACCGAAAATTCAGGCTATTGGGTTACCCATAACCCGTGGAATCTGGAGCGGGTTCCCGGCGGCTCCAGCGGCGGAAGCGCTGCAGCGGTAGCTGCCGATATGGCACCAGCCGCCTTGGGCAGCGATACCGGAGGAAGCATCCGTCAGCCGGCAGCTTTCTGCGGCATTTCTGGCATAAAACCCACCTATGGGCGTGTTTCCCGCTACGGGCTAATTGCCTACGGCTCATCTTTGGATTGTGTAGGCGCTTTTGCCCGTCAAGTGAGCGATGTGGCTTTGATCTATAGCCTTATAGCCGGGCACGATGAACGCGACGCCACCAGCATGGATTACCCCAAGCCGCAGGTTAACCTGAATGGCAAAGATTTAAAAGGACTGCGGGTGGGAATCCCCGATGAATATTTTATTGCCGGCATTCAGGCAGAAGTGGAAGCCAGCGTACGAGAAGCCATCCAGGTTTTACAAACACTTGGCGCAGCGGTCGAAAGGGTCAGCCTGCCCCATACCGAGTATGCCTTACCGGTTTATTATCTAATCGCACCTGCCGAAGCTTCCGCCAACTTAGCACGCTTCGATGGCATCCGCTACGAACCGCGTTCTGAAGCCGAGAGCATGTGGGGTGTGTTCTATCGCACCCGCGGCGAGCGGTTCGGAGCCGAAGTGAAACGGCGCATTATGCTGGGCACCTATGCGCTTTCGGCAGGTTATTATGATGCCTATTACGGTCAGGCGCAAAAAGTACGCACCTTGATCAAGACGGATTTCGAGCAGGCGTTCGAAAAAGTAGATCTCATCGCCGCACCGGTTGCCCCCAGCACGGCATTTCCGATTGGCCGTCACAGCGACGACCCGCTGGCGATGTATCTGGAAGATATCTTTACCCTGCCCGCCAACCTGGCGGGTGTACCCGGGCTGGTTTTTCCGGTGGGTTTTGATGCCAATGGGCTGCCGGTTGGCATGCAATTGATGGGTCCACATTTTGGAGAGGATATCCTCTTCAAAGCCGGACATGCCTACCAGCAAGTCACCGATTGGCACCAACGGAAACCGCCCCTGATCGATAAGGCCTTCACATAATCCTGAGCTTAAAGAGCGAGAGTGAGATGGAAAAAATCATTTTAAAATACCCAATTTTTGAAGGCGAGGATAGGCTCACTTTCGTGACTAAGGGAGGGGTCTATGTCTTCTGTACAAACAAAAACCGCATTGCAGAACATGCAATGGCAATGGGGGCAAATCAAACCCTATTTTCAGGAATTACTTTCCTGGAATCTCACCAGCGCTACCGTAGTTGAATGGCTGGCTGGTTGGACGCGCCTGAAGGAATTTTTGAATGAAACTTATTGGCGCTTGTATGTTGCCATTACGGTAGATACTTCCGACCAAATAGCCCAAGAACAATATCATATATTTCTTGATGAAACTTTTCCACTGGCGCAATCAGCGGATTATCGGTTGAAACGTAAACTGCTCGAAAGCGGCGTGATCCCAATGGGGCTGGATGTCCCATTGCGGAATGTGCGCGCTGAAGTTGAACTGCATAGCGAAGCAAATATCCCTCTGCTGGCAGAAGAGATCAAGTTGTCAGCCATTTACGACCAGATCATCGGCGCGCAAACTGTGCATTGGCAGGGGAAAGAACTCACCCTTACCCAGCTTTTTCTCTTACAGCAAAGTCAAGACCGGGCAGTGCGGGAAGAAGCCTGGCGCGCAGCAGCAGCACGCCAATTAGCCGACCGGGAAGCAATTAACGAATTATGGGTTAAGTTAATGGAAGTGCGCGGCAAGCTGGCTGCTAACCTTAAACTTCCCGATTACCGCGCTTACCGCTGGAAACAATTGCTGCGTCATGATTTCACGCCTCAGGACTGCTACCATTTTCACCGTTCTATCGCCAATGTGGCTGTACCGGCTGCCTGGCGCATTGATGAGAAGCGCCGCCGCCAGCTTGGCTTGGATTCGCTGCGCCCTTGGGATCTAGAGGTGGATCCTTTGAACCGTCCACCCTTGCGTCCTTTCCGCACCACCGCTGAGCTTGTAGAAAAAACCACCCGCGTTTTCGAGTTCATCGACCCTCAGCTGGCGAGTTATTTTAAGATCATGCAGCAGGAAGGACTGCTGGATTTAGAGAACCGCAAAAATAAAGCACCCGGTGGTTATTGCACCGAATTTCAAACTGTGCGCCGCCCATTCATTTTTATGAATTGCGTCGGTATCCACGACGATGTATTAACCCTGCTTCAC